>JAUVJB010000090.1 GCA_030592465.1 Bacteroidota bacterium
TTATTTTTTTACTTTTTACTTTAAATTTTTTAGCCCCTGTTAAATAATTGCTTTGCAAAATTGCTTTGCATTTCACAGGGTAAACTTTAGCCTTTTTAACTTTAGCCTTTTTACCTACTCTAAATCATACAGAACCAAAAAATGTTTGATACACACAAACAATTAATCTAATAAATATCATATAGTTAGAATTAAATAATTATTTTTGCATAAAATCAGATAATTAAAATTGAAACAAGGTTTAATAATAAAATCAACCGGCAGTCATTATCTTGTTAAAGATATTGATAATAAAATATTTGAATGCAAGATAAAAGGCAAATTTAGAATTAAAGGCATTAGAAGCACTAACCCTGTTGCTGTTGGCGATATTGTTGATTTTATTATGCCTGAAAATGCAGAGCTTGGCTTTATCACAAATATTCATGATAGAAAAAATTATATAATTCGCAAATCAATTAATTTATCGAAACGAAGTCATATAATTGCCGCCAATGTTGATGCCGCCTTTTTAATAGTTACTCTTGCATATCCTAAAACCTCAACCGAATTTATTGATCGCTATTTAGTATCTGCTCAAGCGTACAACATCCCTGTTAATATTGTTTTTAATAAAATTGATATTTACGATAAAGAGACTCTAAAAAAACTGAAAGAACTTAAAGATGTATATGAAAAAATCGGATACAACTGCATTGAGACATCTGCCACAAAAAAAATTAATCTGCAAATAATAAAAAACTTATTAAAAAATAAAATAAGTGTCATTTCAGGTCATTCAGGAGTAGGTAAATCAACATTAATTAATGCTATTGATAACAAATTAAACATTAAGACTTCTGAAATATCGGAATTTCATAAAACAGGCAAACACACAACAACTTTAACCGAAATGTTTGAACTTAGTTCCGGTGGTTATATTATTGACACTCCGGGCATTAAAGGATTTGGGATTATTGATATGGATAAAGAAGAAATTTATCATTTTTTTCCTGAGATATTTCAATTATCAAAAAATTGTCAATATTATAATTGCACACATATTCACGAGCCGAATTGTGCCGTAAAAAAAGCTGTTGAAACAGGTATAATAAGTCTGTCAAGATATAACAGCTATTTAAGTATTATGTTTGATGATGAAGATAATAAATATCGACAAGTAGATTATTAGTTAATTTCAATAACTTATGTTTTTCAATAAACCTGCGAGGTTCTACAATAAATAATACGACATTATAGACAAGCAATATTATCTTTTATGATAAAACATTTACTTCTATACATTATTTTATTCTTATCTGTGAATGTTTATTCACAAAACGATACAATTACAGTAATAAGAAAAAATAAGCTGATATCTAAAAAAGAAATAATTCCTATAAGCTTAATTGCTTCAGGCTGCATTTTGAATTTTGGAAATAGGAAATATGATTTTCAATCTTCTATAAAAAAAACAAACACAAATGTTGATGATTATATTCAATATGCACCAATAGGAATAATGTATATTTCTGATGTCATTGGAATAAAACATAAAAATACAACATTTAACCAAACAAAATATTTATTTTTATCAGAACTTAGTGCAGGTTTAATAGTTCTTTTTTTAAAAAGAACAACAAATGTTGAACGTCCCAATAATCATAAATTTTCTTTCCCTTCAGGATATACTACGCAATCATTTGTTGGAGCTACTACTCTTTATAATGAATTTAAAGATTATAATAAATTTACAGCTTATAGCGGGTATCTGTTTTCTACCACAACAGGTATATTAAGAATAACCAACAATAAACATTGGATTTCGGATGTATTATGTGGGGCAGGCATTGGAATAATTGTAACTAATATTATTTATAAATTGGAACCTTTAAAAAATTGGCAACCATTTAAACATAACCAAAATCTAAGCTTTTACCCGAATTATGATTACATGCAACAAAATATGACAATGACTGTTATGATTACTTTATAATAAATATCTATTTAATAACTAAATAAATATGACTACTATCATATCAATTTAATTATGAAACATCCTATTGTTTTATGGCTATCAGTCTGCTGACTGATGGTTTTATTGTTAAATGGTTGGATGGTTAAATTGTTGTCGCAATATAACAATTTAGCCATCCAACCATAAAGCCATATAGCCATTATCATATCCGGAAACCATTCCATAGAATTTATGTTCCGAAATTAAATTGTCAAGATACTACTAAGTAAACTATCCGCCGGCAGTCGGACAATTTTTAGTCGCTTTTCGAAAAGGACTCATAATATAAATGACTAAAAATGAGCTAATTACAGAAACATGAAACTCCTAATGTTAATACAAAAAATTTAATCTCCATATTTAACAATTTGATATATATTTTTAATATTCAACAATTTTATGCCAAAGGCAAAAATAACGCTTAAAACTATCATTATTGAAAAACTTAAAATCCAGTTATAAGGTAAATCTTTTGTTATTAACCCAAAAACAAAAATGCCGGCAGTAAAAATTATTAATGTTGAAATAAGTTTATAGTTAATTTTGAAACTAAATATTTTTTTCGAAATAATAATTTGAGCTATAGCAATAAAAGATTGTGTTGTTAAATTTGCAATAGCAGAACCTAAAGCGAAGTATTTTGGTATTAAAATAAAATTGAGAGTTAAATTAATTGCCACTCCAATCCCTGCCAAAATGTTTAGTTCTTTCAGGCTTCCATTAGCAGTAAGCAGAGTACCAAAAATGTAACTTGTTGAAATAAAAATATAAGCAAACATTAACACCCCGAAAACATTAGACGAAATATTAACATGAGTATGATATAGTAAATTCATTATCTCATTGCGATAAAAAAACGAAGATATTGAAACTATTATTGACGGAATAATTATTAATGAATATGCAAGTTGTGTTAATTGATTTACCGATTGCTTTTGTTTTATCATTTTAGCAAACATAGGTAATAATAAGCCTGCAAATAGTAATGAGAACATCGATGCTGCATCTAAAATTCGAAAAGCTTGTGCATATATACCTGCTTGCCTTTCCCCGTCAGGCAACAATCTCTCAAGCAAAACAGCATCAATCCTTGTATAAAGCGACATAAGCAAAACCAATAATGCAAATGGGAAGCTTTGTTTTAATATTGTTACCAAGAATTTCCTGTTAAATTTTAGTTTTATATACTCTGCTTTTGATAAGACAATAAAAAATGTAACAATTGCCGTTGTTATATATGATGCTGTTTGTGCATAAATAAACCATTCAATTTTAAAAGGTGTTTTTGTAACATTTCCCCAAAGAAGAATGCTGCATATTATTATCATTAAACTACGGTCGAGAACAGATATTAAACTATCGGTTTTGAAAAAATGCAAACCACTTAAATTTGACCTTAAATATAAAATAAATGATAATAGAAATTGATTGAAAACAAGAACAAGCAATAATTTCATTTGTTCCAAATCATAGCCCCATATAAAGGCAAGAGTGATACTAACTATAAAATAAAATATCCCTAAAAGAAATTTTAAAACAACAATATTTGATAAATGTTTACTTAATAATTGATTGTTTTGGGCTATATTACGATTATTATAATTGGTTATTCCAAGGTCTAATAAAATATTTAAAATGAGTGAGAAATTAAAAAGAGCAAAGTAAAGACCATATTGTTGTTCACCAACAACGTTTTGAACCGTTCGGTCAATACCAAACACCCAAAACGGCTTAATTAGTAGATTAAGAAATATTAATAATGCGAGATTTGTTACAAATTTCTTTTTCAAAATTAATTTATATTATTATTCTTTTTATATAATTTAGTAGAATTATGAAAGTTACTAAAGTAATACTATTTTTTAAAAATTTTAGAAACTAAAAATAAAAGTTTAAAGTTTAAGGTTTAATGTTTAATGTTTTCGGAATGCGACACTGTCAGGTTGTTTATACTAAATGGAATGATTATATAATAAAATTAGAGATTTGAAGTTAGAACGGAACTTAATTTGATTTTTTTTATCACGAAAAATTTGCCTGCCTGTGCGTGCCACACGCAGACAGGTGTAATTCATGTACAAATAATGTATCCTTTCAAAAACGGATGGTAGTTTAAGGTTTAGAAAACCTATCAGAGTGCGAAGCTCCTGACAGAGTTTGAGGTTTAAAGTTTAAATTATAAACTACCATTGCATTTTGAGAGGATACTAAATAATAATATAAACAACTAAATATCAATAGAACACAAAAACACAAACACATGAAGATTGCAGTTAATACTCGATTATTGATAAAAGATAAATTAGAAGGGATTGGTTGGTTTACCTTTGAGACTTTTAAAAGAATTACTCGGAATCATCCGGAACATGAATTTGTTTTTATTTTTGACAGGCCGTTTTCCGACGAGTTTATTTTTTCTTCAAATATAACGCCGGTTGTAATTCATCCTCAGTCGAGACATCCTTTTTTATGGTACATTTGGTTTGAGCATTCTCTATCAAGGTTTTTAAAAAAATCAAAACCTGATTTATTTATTTCTCCTGATGGTTTTCTTTCTTTGTCGAGTAAAATTCCGTCATTTTCTGTTATTCACGACATTAATTTTGTGCATCAACCTAAAGATTTACCTTTCTTGGCAAGAAAATACTATAATCACTACTTCCCGTTGTATGCAGAAAAAGCTAAACGTGTAGCAACTGTGTCAGAATTTTCAAAAAAAGATTTATGCGAAAACTATCAATTAAACCCCGATAAAGTTGATGTTGTTTATAATGGTGTTAATAAAATGTATTCGCCTGTTAATGAGGAAGATAAAACTATCACGAAAAATAAATACACAAATGGTAATGAGTATTTTGTTTTTATTGGAGCACTACACCCTCGTAAAAATGTTTCACGGCTTATGCTTGCTTTTGATGAGTTCAAAAAAAGTTATAAATCTGATATAAAGTTAGTTATAGTTGGAGATTTTATGTTTAAGAATAATACTTTAAAAAATATTTACTCAAATTTATTTTATAAAAATGATATTATTTTTACAGGACGATTATCTCCCGATGAGTTACGATATGTTATAGGTTCTGCTTTTGCATTAACATTTGTGCCTTATTTTGAAGGTTTTGGAATTCCTATTATTGAAGCAATGAGTTGTGGCACTCCTGTTATAACATCTAATGTTACCTCAATGCCTGAGGTTGCAGGTAATGCGGCTCTACTTGTTAATCCATTTTCAGTTGAATCGATAAAAAACGGTATGCTGAAAATAACAAAAGACAATAATTTGCGTAACGATTTAATTAAAAAAGGTTTTGTTCAACAAGAGAAGTTTAGTTGGGATAAAACAGCAAATAAATTATGGTCAAGTATTGAGAAATGCTTTGAATAAAATATGAACTCTTGTAAAACATCATTTTTAAGGATTCTGGGGAAAGGCTAAAGGCTAAAGGGGAAAAAATTCAAAGTATAAAGAAAAAAATATATGTTAAAACAAATAGTAAAAAATAATTTTGAAATATTTTTTACTTTAGCCTTTAGATTTATGAATCAATAATAATCAATAATCAATAATCAATTAAAACTTTAGCCTTTAGCCTTTAAAAGGAATCCGTGTGGCAAATTTAATTACTCACTTAAATTAAGAAAGACCCTAAATAATGAAACATACAAAACTAAAAAAAAATTATAAAAAAGTTAAATATGAAGCCGGTTGCGATGAGGCTGGCAGAGGTTGTCTATCCGGTCCTGTTTTTGCAGCTTCTGTAATATTTCCAAAATCTTTTTATAATCCTGTTTTAAACGATTCTAAAGTCCTTTCAGAAAAAAAACGATATGAGTTAAGAGAAATAATACAACAAAATGCAATTAGTTGGGCTGTCGGCATTGTTGATAATAATATTATTGATGAGATAAATATTTTAAATGCTACAATATTAGCTATGCACAAAGCTATTGATAAACTTAATGTCAGACCAGTGTTTTTAATTATTGACGGGAACCGATTTAAACAGTATAAAGATATTCCGCATAAATGTATTATTAAGGGCGATAGCAAATATTTATCAATTGCAGCAGCATCAATATTAGCAAAGACTTACAGAGACGACTTTATGAAAGAAATACACAAGCAATATCCAAATTATAATTGGCAGCAAAATAAAGGATACCCTACCAAACAACATCGCGCAGCTTTAAGTCGGTTTGGAATCACTCCCTATCATCGAAAATCATTCAAGTTGTTTGACACTCAGCTGAATTTTGATTTTTAATTAGTGCCAGAAAAGAAATTAGGTAATTTTTACTATTATTTATGAGTTTAGTATAAAAAGGTAAAAAAGTACGTCATTGCGAGGAGTAAGCCACCCGTGAAATCGGGTGCCCACAAAAATAAATGACAATAAAAAAATATAGTTGTCATTAGTAGGAACGAAGCAATCTATGTCTCTGTATTTCAGACGATTGAGATTGCCACTCCGCCAGCTGGCGGATCGCAATAATAAAAGCACCCTTTTTATACTGAACTCATTTATATTCCTCACATTATTGTTTTTGTAATTTTTTTTTGTTATATCATAATAAAAATTATTTCAAGATTTTATCAAATTGTCAGATTGTTTTATTGCTAAATTTATGAAATATAAGTAATCTTAGAAATAACAATTTATCAATTTAACAATATATTTAATCCATAAAATAAACGGTATTGCAATAATGCTTAATAATTGGAATTTTAAATTTTTTATACAAACACAAATTTAGTTTTTATTTGCAAGTTGTCCGCAAGCTGCATCAATATCTTTCCCTCTGCTTCTTCTAATGTTTACAATAATATTTTTACTTTCAAGATAATTTACAAAAGCATCTGTTTTTTCTTTGGTCGATTTTCTTAGGCTGCTGTTATCAATAGGATTATATTCTATAATATTTATTTTGCAAGGTACATTTTTACAAAAAACCGCAAGTTCTTTTGCATCATTAATATCATCGTTAACATCTTTTAACAAAAGATATTCAAAGGTAATCCTGTTTTGTGTCTTGTTGTTAAAATATTTAAGTGCTTCTGCTAACTCGCTTAACGAATTAGTTTTATTAATTGGCATTAATCGGCTGCGCTTTTCATTATTAGCCGAATGTAGCGAAACTGCGAGATTAAACCTGATATTATCATCAGCAAGTTTTTTAATCATTTTATTAATACCTGATGTTGATAGGGTTATTCTGCTGTTTGACATTGCCAAGCCTTGCTTTGATGTAATTATATTTATTGCCGACAAAACATTGTCGTAGTTTAGCAATGGCTCACCCATTCCCATGAAAACGATATTTGAAAAAAGTAAATTGTTTTCTTCTGCTTGTTGTTTTATGAAAAATACTTGGTCGTAAATTTCGGCAACGGTTAAATTGCGTTTAAATCCTAAATGACCTGTGGCACAAAATTCACAAGCCAGTTTACATCCTACTTGTGAAGATATACAGGCAGTTGCTCTATTGTGTGCAGGAATAAGAACACCTTCAATAATACCGCCGTCAGAAAGTTCAAAAGCAGTTTTTATTGTTTTGTCTGCACTTTTTTGTGAGCTTTTTATTTTTATGTGATTTAATGAAAATTTTAGTTTTAATAAGTCTCTAATTTCCTTTGAGATATTAGTCATCTCATCAAACGAAGATACATGTTTTTTCCAAAGCCATTCATAAACTTGTTTGGCGCGAAATGCTTTTTCTTTGTTTTCTGTAAAAAAGTTTTCAATGTTTTTTAATGTTAAATCTCTAATATCTTGCAATTGATTAAATTTTAATGCGTTAACAATCTGATTGTTTAATGTTTTTTGCAAAGTTATAATAAATTAATTAAAGTAAGGTTAATATTTATTAATCAGGTCGCCTTTGGGTGAGTTTCAGAAATGACATATCTTTGAGATATGTCATTTCTTTTTCGTTTGTTAGATGTTATTTTTAATTTAAGTTTGTAACTTAATATATTCGAAAAAAGAAATTATTAACTAATTTTTCCGAAATAAATAGATCATTCACTATTTTAAAGAAAAATTATAGAATAACAACAATAATAGAATGTAACAAATCATATATAATAATCGTCTTTATAATTAAGGCATAATTTAAATTTCACACTAGCTTGTTTTATTAGTAAAATGAGCTTAATAAATTCCATTATGATATTGAACAAAAGTAATGTATTACAAAACATAAGATTATTTTTGCAAAGCACATCATAATAAATTAATTTGCACACAAAATTTTTTTAATAAATATATAGTTTTTATCAACCCTACATGATAAATATAATTGTTTAACACAAAGAGAGGATGGGTAATATTAACGAGTAGGACATCCAAACTTTTTTTTAAAAAATAAACACATGAAAAAATTTATTTCGTTATTTATTGTATCATCAATATTCTTTAGCTTTTCTTTAAAAGCTGATGAAGGCATGTGGTTACCACTACTTCTTGAGAAATATAATATTGGTACAATGACAAAGATGGGGCTTAAATTATCTGCTGAAGATATTTACAGCATTAACCATTCAAGTATTAAAGATGCTATTCTTGTATTAGATCATGGTAGTTGTACTGCTGAAGTTGTTTCTCCGGATGGATTATTATTAACAAACCATCATTGCGGATATGGTGAAATACAAGCACATAGCTCAACAGAACACGATTATTTAACTGATGGTTTTTGGGCAAAATCAAGAGACCAAGAATTGGCAAACCCGGGCAAAGTAGCTTCATTTTTAATCAGAGTAGAAGATGTTACAGAAAGAATCATGTCAAAATTAAATGACACAATGCCTGAAGTAAGGAGAGAAGTTGTTGTTGATTCAATTGCAAAAGTTATTGAAGACGAAGCAACAGAAAATACTGTTTATGATGCTCGCGTAAATGGCATGTTCAAAGGCAACTATTACTATTTATTTGTTTACGAAACATTTAAAGACATTCGTCTTGTTGGTGCTCCACCCGAATCAATTGGTAAATTTGGTTCTGATACTGATAACTGGATGTGGCCTCGCCATACTAACGATTTCAGTATGTTTAGAATTTATTGCTCTCCTGACGGGAAACCTGCTGAATACTCAAAAGACAATGTTCCGTTTAAACCAAAACATTTTTTACCTATTTCTTTAAAGGGCGTGAAAAAGGGTAATTTTGCCATGATTCTTGGCTATCCGGGAAGAACTAATCGTTTTTTAACTTCTTGGGGTGTTAAAGAAACTATTGACCAGGAAAATCCCAATAGAATAAAAATCAGAGGTAAAAAACAAGCTATTTGGAAAAAGGATATGAGAGCTGACGATAGTATTCGTATTCAATATTCTTCGAAATATGCTCGTTCAAGTAATTATTGGAAATATTCAATTGGCGAAAATAAAGGCTTAAAAAGATTGAAAGTTTATGAGCAAAAACAAAAATTAGAAGCTCGTTTTACTGATTGGGTTAACCAAGATGCTAAAAGAAAACAAAAATATGGTGAAGCATTAAATTTAATTAAAGATGCTTATCAAAACACTGAAACGTATGATAATGTTGTTCAATATTTATATGAAACAATGATTGGTGGTACAGAAGTCGTTAGTTTCGCCATGAAAGCCGGTCAGTTAAATCGTATTCTTAATGCTACTCCTGACAGTACTAATTTAATAAGTAGCAGTGTTGAGGATTTAAAAGCACAGGCTGAAGATTTTTTTAAAGATTATAGTGTTACAACAGACAAAAAAGTCTTTGTTGCTTTAATTAATATATATTATCAAGACGTGCCAAAAGAATTTCATCCTGATTTTTATGATTTAATTAATAAAAAATATAAAGGAAGCGTTGAGAAATTTGCTGATTATCTTTATAAAAAATCAATTTTTGTAGACCAAAATCGATTAAATGCATTCTTAGCTAAACCAAACAAGAAAGTTATAGCAAAAGATCCTGCATATATAATGATGAAGTCTGTTATTAATAAATATCGCGAAATTTATGGTGCTTCAGACGAGTTTAATTCACAATTATATAAAGGTGAGCGTTTATTTGAGGCTGGTTTGTTAGAAATGGATAAAAACAAAACTTTTTATCCTGATGCTAACAGAACTATGAGATTAACTTATGGTACAGTCGGTGATTATTACCCTAAAGATGCTGTTCATTATGATTATTACACCACATTAAAAGGCGTTATTGAAAAAGAAGACCCAAATAATCCTGAGTTTGTTGTTCCTCAAAAATTAAAAGACCTTTATTATGCAAAAGATTATGGTCAATATGGCGATGCTGATGGCACATTACATCTTTGCTTTATTACAGATAATGACATAACCGGAGGTAACTCAGGCAGCCCTGTTATTAATGGCGAAGGACAATTAATCGGTATTGCTTTTGATTCAAACTGGGAAGGCATGAGTAGCGATGTTGCTTTTGATACCGAATATGTAAAATGCGTGAATGTTGATATTCGATATGTATTATTCATTATTGATAAGTATGCAGGTGCAACTAACTTAATTGATGAAATGACTATAGTAAAAGAAGAACCTGCTGCAGTTGAAGAAAAGGCTGATGTTGAACAAACTCAACAACCTGCAACTGTTGAATAATCAATAAACAAATTGTAAAAAAAGGTCGTTATTTTTTAACGGCTTTTTTTTATGAATTTTTTTAGATTACTATGCACACAAGTATAAAAATTTTGGCAAAATTTTATTTTGAGGTGCTGAATGAAATTAAATTTATCGTCCGCCAGCTGGCGGATGTTACTTTTTATAATAATGAATACAGATCAAGAAATAATGAAGTTTTGACTCATATACACTTACAAGTAGTGTTTTTTTATTTTCATCCGCCAGTAGTCGGACACGTGTCCGTCAGCTGACGGATAAATGTAGCTTTCTGACACTAAATATTTTCCTAATGCAGTATTAGTAAAAGCTTCTGCAAGCTCACTTATCCTAATAGCAAAATCAATTAACCTGTTTTTTATATGCTGAGCGTGAATAAACAACGAATTTAATTTTGTCCATTGTGTTAACATTTCATGCTGAGCTTGTCAAA
>JAUVJB010000183.1 GCA_030592465.1 Bacteroidota bacterium
GAACCGCCATATTTAATATTAATGTTTAAAGCTATAATGTATTGTTTATTAGGTGTTTAAATAAGCCTTTAATATAATTTATAATACATAGAAAATCGCTGAAGCATCGGGAAAGCAATATGTAAATCAGGGAATTGCTTCGCCATAATGAAATATGCTTCGCATTTCATTTGGTAAACATTTCACAGGGTAAACCTCCCTCGCAATGACACGATTAAGCATGTCTCTATTGTTCAAAACAAAACCCTATTCAAAATCTTTTAACACAAGCTTAATTTTTTCAAGTTTATCATTAAGAATATCTTGTGATTGTGCCTCAACGAGAAGTCTTAAAAACGGCTCTGTGTTTGACGGACGAACATTAAACCACCAGTCATTAAATTCAATTCTGTAGCCGTCAAAATCATAAAATGCAACGGGTTTCTCATCACTAATAAATTTATTTTTTAGAGCTTCCATTGCTTGTTTTTTATTTTCAATGCGGAAATTAATCTCGCCTGAATTTGCATATCTCGCAATATTCCCGATTAGTTGCGAAACAGACTTGCCTTCATTTTTCATGCGACTAACTATTCCTAATATTATTAACGAAGCTAATAGTCCTGAATCGGAATAATAAAAATCGCGGAAATAATAATGACCGGCAAGCTCTCCGCCAAAAATACCGTCAATTTCGCGTAATTTTAAAGCAGCATAAGCTCTACCAACTCGCCACATATTAATTTTACCGCCAAATTTTTCAACATATTCACCAACAGCTTTCGATGTTCTAATATCTTGCAGCACATTTCCTCTTAATCCTTTTTCTTCGAGAAAATAATGAGAAAGCAAAGCTATCATTAAATCAGGAGAAATAAATTTGCCTTTTTCATCAACAAACATAACCCTGTCAGCGTCGCCATCGTAAATAACGCCAATATCACATTTGTTTTCGACAACAAGTTTTTGTAAATCTTTTACATTTTCCGGAATTAGCGGGTTTGCCTCGTGATTAGGGAACGTGCCGTCAAGCTCATCAAAAATATAAATTGGTTTATTGCCAAGTAAATCTTTTATTAGCAAGGCTGCCATTCCGTTAGAGCAATCAATACCAACTTTAAGATTTGATAAGTCTTTAACATAGGTCTTTAAAAATGAAATGTATTCATCTTTTACATCAAAATCAATTATTTTGCCTTTATTTTCTACAGGTTTTGTTTCTTTCGTTTTTATCATTTTCTCAAGTTCCCCTAAGCCGGTATCATATCCAACAGGAAGAGCTTCTGTTTTTGAGACTTTCAAACCATTATATTCTTTTGCATTATGCGAAGCTGTGATTTGAACCGATGCGTCAAAATTATGTTTTGCGGTTGAGTAATAAACCATTGGTGTTGTTGCTAAACCAATATCGTAAACATCAGCCCCACAATCTGTTATACCTTTTGACAGATATTCAAAAATTTCATCAGAAGAAACACGGACGTCTCTGCCAACTAATACTTTATTTGTATTTAACAATTTTGGTAAAAAATAACCAATTTTATATACATCATCTTTGTTGAAATCTTTGTTATAAACTCCACGAATATCGTATGCTTTAAATGCACCCATAATTTTAAATTTTATAATTAAAAAAGACCGCTAATTTAAAAATTTTTAATTAATTAAAAAAACATCTGAATCTTGAATCGATTTCGTAAAAAAAATAAAAAAATGTTATTTTGTTGGATTGCTCAAAACCGTCATTATAAAAGCATTTGAAAAGCATTTTGTTTATTTTTTAAATAAATGAAAAAATCTGTTTTACATTTTATTTATTTTTTTGTGTAAAAAATTCTATATTAGCATTATATTTTGAAATATATAATTATTAACGGATGAAAAAAATTTTTATCTCATTTCTTTTTCTATCATTAACATTAGCCTCTTTCTCGGGAGAAATAGTTTTAAAGGGTGTTTATCAAGGACAAAATTTATATGTAATGAACCCTTTTTCAGCATCCGGAGTTGGTTTTTGTATTTATGAGGTAACTGTTAACGGTCATGTTACTACCGATGAAATTAATTCAAGTGCATTTGAAATAGATTTGTCTGTTTATCAATTTAAAATTGGAGACAAAATTGTCATCGAAATTAAAAACAAAGAAAACTGTACGCCAAAAATATTAAATCCCGAAGTATTAAAACCAAAAAGCACATTTAAACTTACTTCAATAAAAATTGACCGAAAGGGTATATTAACATGGACAACAACAAACGAAACAGGTTCGCTGCCTTATATTATTGAACAATTTAGATGGAACAAGTGGGTAAAAGTTGGTAAAGTTACCGGCAAAGGAATGCAAGGAACAAATAATTATTCAGCAAAAGTAAAACCACATTCAGGTAATAACAAATTTAGAGTAAAACAAATTGATTATACAAAAAAACCAAGATATTCGCGTGAAGTTAATTTTAGGTCATTGAAGCCTCCGGTAACATTTTCGCCATTAAAACCATATACAGAAATCGTATTCTCACGAGAAACAATGTATGAAATATATAATTATTATGGCAATCTTATTTTAAAAGGCTATGGTGCAAAAATTGACATTGCCGGTTTAAAAAAAGGCAGCTATTTTCTTAATTACGATACTAAAACAGGAACATTTAAAAAGAAATAAGTTTTGTATCTTCTCAAACTACAATAGTACAATAATTGTGTAACCATTCATAACTTCAATTTAATTGAATAATTGTTATAGCGTTATTATATATTACTTGTATTTCTACACGAATCCTAACATGTCTGTATTTCGTTAAATATCAACAATTTAACGATGCAGGCAATCCTGAAGACTTTCAGACACTATTTATTAAAAAGTTTTACAATATCGTTGCCGTTTGCAAGAATCAATAATGCAAATATAAGTATCATACCAACAACTTGTGCATATTCAAGAAATTTGTCGCTTGGTTTTCTTCGGGTAATAATCTCATAAAGCAAAAATAAAATATGACCACCGTCTAAAGCAGGAATTGGCAGAATATTAATAATTGCTAACATAATTGACAAAAAAGCTGTCAAATTCCAGAAAGAATACCAATCCCACTGTCCGGGGAAAATATTACCAATTGCAATAAACCCGCCAATAGATTTATAAGCTTCTGTTTCAGGTTTAAATAATATTTTAACTTGTTTTAAATAATTTGCACCCATTCTATAGCTTTTTGTTACTCCTGCAGGAATAGCCTGAATAAAACTATAATTGATTTTTTTGAATTCAAAAATATTATTAATATCTGCTGAAATTCCCAATAACCCTGATTTCGGAATTTGTGCAGTAAAATCAATAGTATCGTTATTTCTTATTACACTAACAATTACTTGTTTATTTTTATATTTTTTAAGTTCATTTGTGAGTTTATCAGCATATTCAACATTTTTATGATTTAAACCGATAATTCTGTCGCCTTTTTTTAATCCTGCTATTTTCCCAGTTGATTTCTTGCTAAAACCATCAATAATATAAGGAAATCTAAATGAGATAAAATTTTTGTCTTTAAGAAGTGTTGGGATAATGCTTTCAGGAACTTTAATATCTTTCAGCTCTCCGTTTCGTTCAATCTGTATTGTTTTAACATCATCTAATAATATGTTTGGCACAATACTTCTAAACTTTTCAACTTTTTGGTTGTCAAGAGTTAAAATTTTATCGCCATTTTGTAATCCTATACTTTGAGCAGCAGAATCACAAACTATGCCGTATTTGACATTTTCTGTAGGAAGATATTGTTCACCCCAAGTAAAAAGTATCATTGAATAGATAACGAAAGCAAGTAAAAAATTAACCAAAACACCGCCAAACATAATAAAAAAACGTTGCCATGCGGGTTTAGAACGAAACTCCCACGGTTGAGGCGGTTTTTTCATTTGCTCTTTATCCATGGATTCGTCAATCATTCCTGCTATTTTAACATATCCTCCAAGAGGCAGCCAACCAATACCATATTCGGTTTCTCCAATTTTTTTCTTAAACAAAGAAAACCAAGGATTAAAGAACATATAAAATTTCTCGACTTTTGTTTTAAAAATCTTTGCAAAAGTAAAATGTCCTGCTTCATGAAGTATTACTAAAATTGTTAAACTGAGTAATAGTTGAGCGATTTTAATTAGAATTTCCATTTGTGATTGATTTAAGATTTAATCCCGATTATTCGGAAATGATTGTACTGCAAACTATTTACATTTCTACTTTTAGACAAGGCAATTGTTAAAATGTTATGTGCCAATAAATAGAGCAGTTTTAAATATATTTATGATATTACTCCGAAAACTGAAATTACCAATTTTTAGCCGATTAGCGGTTTTGTAATAGACTGATGTACAAATTTATAGTTTTCTGTCTTTATATAAAAATAACCGCTTATCGGCTTTTCGAAGCCGACTTATTTATTTTATTAACGATTTTGCAATTTTTCTTGCTTCTGAATTTGTCTCAACATAATCTTTATAAGTGTTTTCTTTTATAAAATAAGTTTTTCCAATAGTTTTTTCAATAATTGAAGTAATATCTAAAAATTGTATTTTGTTTTTTAAAAAAGCATCAACAGCTATTTCGTTTGCAGCATTTAATGCACAAGCAACATTTCCTCCTTTTTCTAAAGCTTCGTAAGCTATTGCAAGATTTTTAAATTTATTTAAATCCGGCTTTTCAAAAGTTAAATTAGGATAATTTAAGAAGTTAAAACGCTGGAAATTTGATTTTAGTCTTTGGGGATAACTTAAGGCATATTGAATGGGTAATTTCATATCTGGCAAGCCCATTTGTGCTTTCATTGCACCATCTTCAAATTGCACTATTGAATGAATAATTGATTGAGGATGAACAATTACATCAATTTGCTGTGAGTTTAAGCCAAACAGCCACTTTGCTTCAATAACTTCAAAGCCTTTATTCATCATTGTGGCAGAATCGATTGTGATTTTCGTACCCATATCCCAGTTTGGATGTTTTAAGGCTTGTTCTTTAGTTACTGTTTTTAAAAAGTCAATATCTTTTTTTCTAAAAGGACCTCCTGATGCTGTAAGATAAATTTTCTCAACAGCATTATTTATTTCTCCCGATAGACATTGAAATATTGCTGAATGTTCCGAATCAACAGGCAATATACTTGCTTTATTTTCTCTTATTAACTTATTTATTAATTCACCTGCAACAACTAATGTTTCTTTATTTGCCAAGGCAATGTTTTTACCGGCTTCAATAGCTTTAATTGTTGGTAATAAACCGGCAATTCCGACTATTGCAGTTAACACAATATCAATATTATCAAATTGAACAATTTGTGCAATAGATTCTTCGCCTGCATAAATCTTTACAGGATAATTATTTAAAGCCTTTGAAACATAATCGTACTTTTCTTTATTGGCAATAACAACAGAATTTGGTTTATATTTAATTGCTTGTTCAATTAACAAATCTGCATTGTTATTAGCTGTTAAAACTTCAACTTCAAAAAATTCTTTTTGAGCATCAATAACTTGTAATGTCTGCGTGCCAATTGACCCTGTTGAACCTAAAACAGCAATACGTTTCTTCATGAATGATTATTTATTATGAGTTAATCTAAAAAACCTGCAAGGTTTCATTTATATTTATATTTAGAATCCTATAAATCAGTAATTAAAAATCTTGGAGGTTTAAATATTAAATTTATATGCTTTTAGTTTAAGCTCATTATTAAAAAACAATATAATTCTCTGCATCTATTGGTTTCCCTTTATGCCAGAGTTCAAAATGCAAATGTGGACCTGTTGTATATTCTCCTGTGTTTCCAATAATGGCAATAGGTTCACCAGCTTTAACAACACTTCCTGTCTTTTTTAAAAGTTGGGAATTATGCTTATAAACAGAAATCAAATCGTTATCGTGTTGTATTTCAATAATATAACCCGCATCTAATGTCCATGTTGACATAATAATCGTGCCGGATAGAGTTGCCAATACAGCTGCATTTGGTTTTGCCACTATATCTATACCAAAATGATTTTCAGAAATATTAAATTTGTTTGTTACATATCCTTTTAAAGGAACAAAAAAATTCAACTTGCTAATGTTTTCTGATGTATTGTCAACATAATTATCTAATAGATTATAATTTTCTTCTTCTTCAATTTGCTTTCTTAGAATTGAGTCATATTTTGATTTTGAAAAATTCATGTCATTTAATCCAAACGTAGTATCCTC
>JAUVJB010000022.1 GCA_030592465.1 Bacteroidota bacterium
CAAAGAATTTTTTAATTGCACCGGTTTTAACAGCATCAACAATTTTATCTGAAAGTTGAATAACTTGATTATGGGCAAAGCCGCCAATTATTTCACCTTTTTCAATTTCAACAGGAGGTTTACATTTTTTTGCATACTCAATAATTTCAGAGAAATCTTTTTGTCCTCCTTCAGATCTTTCAGGAATATGTTTGAATCCCGGAAAACCCGATGAGCCTGTTGTAAATACTCTATCGCTATACAATGCATCTTTTTTAGGCGGCACAATACAATTTGTTGTGAACAAAATCGGACCGTTAAAAGTCTCAAATTCTTCTTTTTGTTTCCACCAAGCATTACCGTAATTGCCTATAAAATTTTTATATTTTTTAAAAGCAGGGTAATAATTTGCAGGTAACATCTCGCCATGAGTGTAAACATCAATTCCTGTACCTTGTGTTTGTTTTAGTAAATCTTCCATATCTCGTAAGTCGTGTCCGCTTATTAAGATACCGGGTTTATTGCTTACACCAATATTTACTTTGGTAATTTCAGGATTACCGTAAGCTGTTGTATTTGCTTTGTCTAAAATAGCCATTGCATCAACACCAAATTTACCTGTCTCAAGAACTAATGCAACCAGACTATCTGCACTAAGATTATCGTTTGTTGTGTCAACCAAAGCTTTTTGCATAAAAGCATAAAGAGAAAAATCTTCAAATCCTAAATTAAAGGCATGCTCTGTGTAAGCTGCTAAACCTTTTAATCCATAAATAACCAATTCTCTTAAACCTCTAATATCTTCATCCTTAGTTGCCAAAACTCCAATCGAAATATTTTTTGCTTCAAAATCTTTATCAGAGTTCCCATACCAAATAGCAGATTCATGTAGGTTTTTAGGAATTGTACCACCGGCTTTTACTAAATCTTTTTTAATTTCATCACGAAGCTTTAATCCTTCTCTAACACTTTCGTTAAATCTCTCTTTATCAAAATTTGCATTAGTAATGGTCATAAATAAACCTTCATAAATAAATTTATTAACTTTTGCATTTTCTATTCCAATCTCGCGTGCTTTAGTGCTGTAAATAGAAATACCTTTTAATACAAATATTAAAAGATCTTGCATGTTTGCCAAATCATCGGTTTTGCCGCAAACACCTCTTACAGTGCAACCTGTTCCTTTGGCTGTTTCCTGACATTGATAACAAAACATACTCATAATTTTTCCTCCTTTATTAATTTTATTTTTAAAATAATAGCCTATTGCAAACATACGAGGTTTGTGGCAATAAAAAAATAGGCTAATTAAATTGCTGATAATCAAAATAATAAAAAACCTGTTAGGTCTCAGTCCGTCATCTGACGGATGACTTTCCGAAGTGGGCTCAAATATTATTTACTCATTTATTTTTTTTAGTCTGCAAGGAATAATTCTTTTAGTTTTTTTTCATCAACATTTCCGTCTTTGCCAACCAGCTTAAGATATTTTACAATTTCATTCATAATATCTTTGGTCGGCACATGCTCAAAACGAGCTCTGTTTAAAAACAACTCAACTGCTTCCGGCGATTGCCCAAGAATATCATAAGACATCATTGCAGCTTCTTTCTTATTGTTATTAACCCAATCAATAGCTTTTTTCAATTCTTTTATAAAAAGTTCGGCAACATCAGGATGATTTTTTAAGAAATCATTTTTAAATATTAACCCTGCATTTGGCAACCTATTATTCTTTTCGTCTATTTGTTTCCACAATTCGCTGTATGAAAGTGATTCGTGAGCAGAATCTTCTGCATTAAAAAGAGCAAAACTGGCTTCAGGTTCTCTTAGCAGTACTGTGTCAGCTTTTCCCGTAATAAAATCATCTTTAATTTTATTAGGACGTCCAAAAGGTTTATCGTAATGGAAACTAAAATCATCAGGATTATATCCTAACTTTTTCATAAGTGATGTTGTTACTGCAGTAGGAGGTGCTCCTTTAAACAAAGGCGTTTCAATAGTGTGATTTTTAATATCTTCAAAACTTTCAGCCTTATATCCATTAGTAAGTAAATAAAAATTATCCCAAATATCAACTGACACCATTTTTATATCGGCTCCTGCCGCAAACAGTTTTGTGGCAGCGGCTACAGCAGAAAAAGTAATATCTGCCTTTCCGTTAACAACCCAAGCCATGTGTTTTTCTGTTTCTTCCCAAACTTTTAATTCTTTAATATCAATCCGGCTCATTAGCTCTTCAGAGTGAAGCATTTTCATGATAATAGGGTAAGTAACAGGTGTGGCAGATTGAATAACAACAGGTATTTTTTCTTCACTTACCTTAATTTTGCTTTCTGTCGGTGTTTTATAAAAATAGATTTTGAAAATTCCGGCCTCAATATCTTCTTCAGTATAATCTTCAAACCCCATCTGCGTAAGCATATTAATAAGAGGCATTGGCTTAAATACTTGCAAAAGAACAAATCCTTGTCCTGATTTTATTGATTGTGCATTTTTAATTATTAACTCAAAAGGATCTTCTGTCATTCCAATAACGTTTAGTTCAGGAAAACGATCCAACTGTTTTTTCCAATCTGTTTCAGAATTTATTGCTAAGTCATCCTCGGTTGGTAAAATTGTGAGGTGATATTCAGTATCAGTAATTTTTTCGGAAAAATATTCCCCGCCTTTTTCATCAAACATGCGTTTTAATGGGAGAGGGTCGAAACTATTAATAACTTTTAATGCCTGTGACGGCTTTAATTGTCTTAGTTTTTCAATAATTTTAGGGAAGAAATAACCATCTTCATTTCTTACATCGTAAATAATAAATTGCTTTATTTCATCATACCATTCAGGTTTTGTTTCTTGTTCTGTACTATTAGTTTCTTTAATACAATCAGGGAATATTTTTTCCAGATTTTCTTCTTCGCCAATAACTTCGTTTACAGTGTGAAGAATGTCGCAAATAGATATATTGCCTATTTTGGCAATATCGTTAAAATTAGCCCATCTCGCTACTGTATTAAAAATAAATTTATTATCTAATTTTTTGAATTTCGATGAATAACTTATTAATACATCTTTAAGCTTGGGATATTCTTCCAAAGCAGTTTTTATTTTTGTATCACCTTTAATTACCATTAGTATTTTTTTTAAATTATTTGATTTAATGAAAATTATTCATGAGATATTGCCTGAACAGGACATGCTTCCTCTGCTTCAAGAGCATCTGCTTCAAAATCTGATGAAAGAGCATCAACAATAACATGAGCTTTACCGTCATCTTGCATTTCAAAAACTTTTGGACATACACCTTCGCAAGCTTCACAACCTACGCATAATTCGTGATCTACTTTAAATTTCATAACTATATTGTTTTAAGTTAATTTTTAATTTCAATGCAAATTTAGTTTGATGAGTCATTAAAAAATGTAACAAGTGTTACAAATTGCGATTTTTTTTAATAATTTACGAGTCCATTTTGAAAAGTCGAAGAATTACCTTATTGCGAGGAATGAAGCAATGACGAAAACATACTTTTCGTAGTGTATATATTTATTAATGTGTTATTTTCTCATCAATTTAAAAATAAGGCTGACTTTGTATTGAAATATTAAAAAAATAAGGTTGACTTTGTGTAGAAGGTTTTAAATATTATGCTTTATTTTGTAAAATGTTTCAAAGAAAACTAATAGATAAATTGCTCGTCAAGTAAGATAATAAAACTCGCAAATTGCTAATTATCAGACGTTAAATACATGTCATCAAAACAAACTTAATAAAATCATTTTCAATAAATTTTTTTAATGAATTTACCTTTTTATATTTTATCTAAATTAGAAGAGTATTTGATGTGGTTTATATTTGATTGTTACCACACATTTATATGAAAAGACAGAGCTACATATTACTTATTTTAATATTGACTACTAATTTGGCATTTGGTCAAAATTTAAATGACCAAATAATAACAAATTATAGTGATACGATTTATTGTAAGATTACCCTAATTAATGACCAAAATATTTTTTATACATATCAAAAAAAGAAAACTGAAAAATATGCAAATATTTCGCTTCAAGAAATAATTAGTTATAATTGGAAAAGTAAAGAAATAAAACTTCAGAACCAATATGGGGAAAAGTTAATTCCTTATAGCCCAACCAATAAATGGCGAATAGGATTGGATTATGTACAGCAAATAAATTATCCAATCTCTCATTCAATATTGATATTAAATTTAAATAAAAGGAATCACAATATTTATATGGGACCAAATTACACTCGATTATTTAATAATTATTTTGGCGACGAACTAATAAATAATTATGATAAAAATTCTATTGGAATTAATTTTGGTTACCGATATATTGTGGATTCAAAATGGGAAAAAACAAACTTTTTTTTACAATTAGATTTTTCAATTTATAAAGTGAAATATTTGGAATATCAAGGACACTTTATTGGGACTAAAGATAAGGAAAAAGTAATTATAGAAAATAATGGAAGTATTGGAATAAATTACAAAATGTCGAATAGAATTGAGATTTTTGGAGGAATCGGAATAGGGTCTCCTGCGGGATTCTTTCTCATGATAGAGGATTTCCTTCCTCATTCATTTATTGGAATAGAATATAGATTTGAGTAAAAAAAAGTGCGTAACAATGTGTATAAATTTTGGCTAAAAGAGTGATAAATAATGACGACAATACCTCGTTGCATCTCCGCCAAATCTCCGATTTGACAGGAACTGTGGATGAAGATTTGGCTACTTGGTTGAATTTAAGTTTATCGCTCGTATGTCGCTACAATTTATACAATGGTCGTTAATCTTTATACATCCTAAACAACAAAACTATGTATTCTAAAATTTCAGAAACACCTATTTTTAAGGGTTTTAATTCAGATGAAATATCAGAAATTCTAAATTCTACTCATCATCAAATAAAAACTTATGAACCCGAAGCAATTATTGCATTCAGTGGCGATGAGTGTAATAATTTATTTGTTTTAGTTGAGGGAAGCGTAAGGGGAGAAGTTGTTGACTCTAATGAAAAAATTATTAAAATTGAAGATGTTTTTGCTCCTGATACTTTTGCAGAAGCTTTTTTGTTTGCCGACCAAAATAATTTACTCATTAATATTGTTGCTAATACAAAGTCCAAAATTTTAATTATTCATAAAGAAGATTTGTTAGGATTATTTCAATCCAATAAAAAAATATTAGAAAATTATTTGAATATTATCTCAAACAGGTTTGTGCTTGTAACAAAAAAGTTGAAATTTTTATCGTTACGAACAATTAAGGCAAAGTTAGCAAGCTATTTTATCGAATTATCGAAAAAAAGCAAAAACAATACAATCTTTTTAGGAAAAACTCAAATGCAATTAGCTGATTATTTTGGAGTAACACGTCCATCATTAGCTCGCACAATAAAAGAAATGAAAGATGAAGGAATAATTGAAGTGCCTGGTAAAATGATAAAGATTATTGATTATAATAAATTGTGCAAATTAATTGAATAGCGAATGGTCGTTTCATGTGTGTGTCCAAATTAAATCCTAATTCTAAATTCCTAATTCTTTTATTTGAACAATTCATTTGTTGCATTATACCAAAAAATAAAGTCAAGGTATCCTAACGATATATTAATATCTTTTGAGAACTGTTTCATTTTGTTCTCAATTTCATAATATTTTTTTTCTGAAAGAGTTTTTGGTATTTCATCTATAACATTAAAATTTTTTAAGTTTCTGAGTATATGTCTGTCTAAAATTGTAACATCTTCGACAAAACCAATATTTCTGAGAAAATGACTTGATTCTTTCAATCCATATCCTGTAATATTTTTCAAAAGCCAAGTTCTTTTTTCGTTTACAGATGGGAGTTCTGATAAAGTTTCTTTTATTCCTTTAGCATCATTAAAAAATTGCTCTCTTGCCTTTACAATATAATTAGCTTTATTATTTTTAAATCTCACATAATTCAAATATCCTGAAATTTCTTTTACCTGACCTGTAAAAAGCAAACTGTTTTCACTTAAAATAAGAATTGTTTTCCAAGCATTCTGAGCTTTTGATTGTGGTGTAAGAAGACAAAAAGATAGTTCCTGAAACAATCTTTTTTCATCGGCTTCTTGCCAGAGAGATTTGAAATTTTTTATACGTTCATCAACATCAGGTTTTATTAAATCTAAAGTTTTTTTTATTTCTTCCATTCTTGCAATTTGTTCTGTTGTTATGTTAAAAACCCGCAAGGTTTATTTTTAAAACATTGCGGGTCTAAACCCCTAATATTCAGATACATTACGATTTAAATTTGTAAATAAATCATTTTGAAATTTATTTAAAATGATAAATGATGCCGTTTACGGCATTATCGCCAAGTTTATTTAGTCGCCAGATCTTCAGCTAATTTAATTTTCAAATTATTTAAGTCCTCTGATGATGGTATATATTTTTGTTTAAACATATCAACAATTTCAAATCCGGAATCTTTAAGATATTCAGCTGTTTGAGCAATGCTTTGTCCTCCCCAGCCAAAAGAACCAAAAGCTATTGATTTTCTTCCTTTAGGCGATAATCCTTTTAAATAAGTTAGAAAAGATGCAACGTTTGGCATAATATTATTGTTGAGTGTTGGCGAACCAACGCAGATATATTCAGCATCAATCAATTCTGTCATAATATCAGAAATATGATTATGCTGTAAGTTTTTCATTGAAGTAAAATAACCTTTTTCCTCAAAAACTTCCTGAATAGCATAAGCCATTTTTTCTGTTGAATGCCACATTGTGTCATAAATAATTACAGCTTTTTTAAGAACTTTGTTTGAAGACCATTTTTTATATTCTTCAACAATTTTTTTAGTATATTTTTCCCAGATAATACCATGACTCGATGCAATAATTTCTATGTCAAGAGTTGCGGCTACTTCAAGTTCTTTTCGTACTTGCGCAGAGTAGGGTAACACAATATTTGCAAAATATTTTTTTGCTTCATCTATAATTATGTCTTTAGAATTTTCATAATCAAATCTGCCCGACGAAGCATAATGTTGACCAAATGAGTCGTTCGAGAAAAGAATTTTTTCTTCAGGCATATATTCAACCATATTATCAGGCCAATGAACCATTGGTGTTAAAACAAATTGAAGGTTTCTTTTGCCAAGATTTAAAATGTCGCCTGTTTTAACAACTCTATGATTAAAGTCTCTTTTATAATGAGCTGATAATCCTTTTTCACCATTCGGACAAGTAATTAGCTGAGCATTTTTTGCAATATCCATCATTTTTGGTATTGCTCCCGAGTGGTCCATCTCAACATGATTAGATATTATATAATCAATTTTTGAAGGGTCAATTATTGATGATATTCTTTTTATCAGCTCATCGGCAAATTGTTCTTTTACAGTGTCGATTAATGTAATCTTCTCATCAATAATAAGATATGCATTATATGTTGCACCTCGTTGAGTAAGATAACCATGAAAATTTCTTAAATCCCAATCAATGGCACCAACCCAATAAATGTCTTCTTTTATTTTTACAGCTTTCATTTTTCAAGTATTTTAATTATTTATAACAGGAATATATTCAATTTTATCATTTGCTTTTATTGTTCCGTTTTTTATAATATGTGCAAAAATTCCTTCTTTGGGCATCACACATTTGCCTACTTCTCTAAAAATAGCACAATTATTGCCATGACACTATTTCCCAATTTGTGTAATTTACAACTCAACGGAACCAATTATCAATTTGTCTTTTGGTGATGTTTGACAAAGTTCAATACCTGAAGTTGTAATATTTTCATCAAATTCGCCGTAATTGATATTTTTACCTGAAGATATTGTAAATCTATCAATACTTTTTTTTGCCAAAAGGCTTACTTGGCGGTGCCAATTACCTGCATGAGCATCACTTTTTATTCCATTATTATATAGAATTATTTCTTTAACAGGTTTTTTTATCGTTCCTTTTTTTTCAGAAATATTTACTAAAATCACCTTCAATACTTCTTTATACATAGTTATTCAATATAATGTCAGCCTTAGTATTAAAATTATGTCAATTTTTTGTTGAAAAATCACTTGATTTAAGATATTCATCAAGACTTAGTTTTCCTTCAAATATTTTTGATAATATTGATGCAAATTTAGCATCTCCCAACGATATTGCACCATGAAGTATATTATTTTTAAAAACAATTTTTTGATAAATATTGTCATGTTTTATTGTTCGTATTTCTGCATCTTCTTTATTAAAATCACCTGCCGAAAAAAGTGAGATTCCGGTAACTTTCATGCGTGCTTCGATTTTAGAGCCCGAATATTTTGTTTTAACATCTGACATGTTTTGTCCTGCAACGAAACCTTGTTCTTTAGCAGGTAGCCATAATCCATAGCAAATATTTTTATGTTCGGAAATATCGCCGGCAGCATAAATATTTTTTACCGAAGTTTCCATAAAATCGTTAACAATAACGCCTTTGTTAATTTTAATATCTGTGTTTTTTGTCAGTTCTAATCGTGGTCTTACTCCTGTTGATAAAAGTATGGCATCTGCAGCCAATTCCTCTCCTGAATTTAAACTTATGCTTTTAACTGACTCATTACCATTAATACTTGTTGTTGAGTAGCCAAGTTTAAACGACAGATCTTTTTGTTTTAACAGATTAATTAATATTTCAGAACCATCAGCATCAAGTTGACGAGGGAGTAAAAATTTAAAAAATTCAATTATTGTAATTTTAGCTCCGGTCTTTAATAAACTATTTGCAGCTTCAATTCCGAGCAGTCCACCGCCAATAATTACTATGTTTTTTTTATTCTTACAATATGCTTTAATATTATCAGCATCAGCAATCTCCCTTAAAGTAAAAACACCTTTTTTTTCAACTCCTTTAATTGGAGGGATAAAAGGTTTTGCTCCCTGTGCTAATAAAAGCTTATCGTATTTGTATGTTTTATTTGATAATGTTGAAATTGTTTGTTTGCCTACATCAATGTTTATAACAGTTTCGTTTAAAACATTTTTTATTTTATTTTCTATATAAAAATCTTGTTTAAAGGTAGTTATGCCGTCAATGGTTACAGTGTTGGCAATGTAGTCGATTAGTCGGGGACGGTAATAAAACAAATTGTTTAATTGTGAGATAATTGTTATTTCGCCCTTATCATCATTTTGTCTAATTGTTTTGGCAGCTTCTGTGCCTGCAATTCCATTGCCAATAATTATGTATTTCATTATTATTTTTTTTATAAATTTATTAATCTTTTTTCGTCTGATAATTCTCTAATACCGGTAATATCCTGACTTACCTCTAAAACACCTTTATACTCTCCGTTTTCGTTACGTAAAGCATAATACTGGATGAAAATAAATTTTCCTTTCATTTGTATCCAGAAATGTTCAAAATCTTTTTTCCCTGATTTAAACGATTTAATAATATCATTAACAATATGAACGCTTTCTGGTGGATGACAGTTTTGAACTTTACGTCCAATTATGGCAATTGAACGTGGGAAAAATCTGTCTTTTGGTTTTGAAAAAAATCGAACTGTGTCGTTTTCGTCAACTAAGGTTATATCAACAGGTAGTGTGTTTAATAATAGTTTTATTTGTTCAATAGTTAATTTGCCTGTGTCAAGGTCAATAACAGAATTTTTGAGAAAATCAGAGCTTAATATTTGATTTAAAATATTTTCTTCGTTAGTGATGTTATTTGTATTTTTCATAGATTTTTTGTCAATAGAGATTTCTTCTGTTTTTTTCTCTGTTTTGATAGGTTCTTCAATAAATGCAAAGCCCACCTCAAAACTTTGTTTGTGCATTTCTTCCCATTCTTCTGTTTTGGTTGTTTCTGTGGCAATGGAAAATATAATGTTGTCTTCTTTAAAAATCATGCCACGCATTAAAAAAAACAAATCGCCAAGCTCACTGTTAATTTCTTTTAAAGTAGAGTTCTTGTAGTTAAAAAGTTTGTCAAGAAGTTTTAATTTTTTTCTAATATCATCATGCAACGACCACATAACCATTAATGGTTTATAGTCTTCCCATGATTTTTCTAAATATGGGAAAAGTATGTTTTCTTTTTTTATGTAATGAATATTAAACTCTTTTAATTTTAATATATTTGATTTGAGATTATTATAAGGCTCTATATATTCCGGAGTGTTTGGTTTTTCTGTATTTAATTTTTTAATAAAGGCTGTAGTTTGGTGAAGATAGTTCTCTAATGCTCTATTTTCCTGCATTAGATAGTATAAAAAAGTTCCTTTTTCAGGTTTCTCCCATTTATATTGCTGAAGATATTTCCCAAAGACATTTAATACTTTGCCAATATTTTTTTTAATCTCAGGAGTTGTAACACCCATTTCTATTTGTTTGTCTTCCATCGCAATCATATCGAATGGAGTAATATTCTCAATGGCTTGTTTATGCCTTTCCATTAATGTTTTTCCGTCTTCTCCATTAATTATTCCCATTGAAAACGCCAACAAACTTTTGATTTTTTCTTCTGAGTTATTAATAAATTCTGACATGATTAATGGTTTTAAGAAGGTTAAGATTAAAACTAATTATTATCTGCACGAAAACTCTGTAATTTGCTTTATTATTGATATTGAAAAATAAAAATTGTTTTAATCCGCCAGCTGGTGGACAAGTTTTAACAATTTAGCAGTACATTTAATATATGAGTCCACTATGAAAAGACCCGACATGTTTGTAGTAATAAAAAAACAGTATAATTAATTTGCTGATAATCTGAATAATAGAAAACATGTCAGGTCTCAGTATCCGCCAGCTGGCGGAGGACTTTTCGGTGTTGACTCAACAATTGAACAATAAAACAATTTAACAATATATTAGATTTATTCTTCTAACTCAAAATCGTCTTTACCTACACCGCAAACAGGACAAACCCAATCGTCAGGTATATCTTCAAATTTAGTATCGGGAGCTATTCCTCCATCAGGATCTCCTTTAGCAGGATCATAAACGTAACCGCAAACTGTACAAACGTAATTTTTCATAATTTTTATTTTTTATAGTAATTAATTAATAATTATTTGCTTGTATTTCAAAATATGCTTTCGGATGCAGACATGCAGGACATACATCAGGAGCTTTTGTTCCGGTGTGCAGATATCCGCAATTACGACATTTCCAAGTCATTACACCCTCTTTTTCAAAGACTTTACCGTTTTCAAGATTTCCATATAATTTTGAATATCTTTTTTCGTGGGCTTCCTCTACTTTTGCAATCATTTTATAAGCTGTAGCAATTTCTTTAAAACCTTCTTCTTCTGCAGTTTTTGCAAATGTAGGATATAGTTCTGTCCATTCTTCGTTTTCGCCCATTGCAGCAGCTTTTAAGTTCTCAAGAGTTGTTCCTATTTTCCCTGCAGGATATGTAGCAGTTATCTCTACATCTCTGCCTTCGAGAAATTTAAAAAAACGTTTTGCATGCTCTTTTTCGTTCATTGCAGTTTCTTCAAATATTGAAGAAATTTGCTCAAGACCTTCTTTTTTTGCTTGTTTTGCAAAATAATCATATCTCATCCTTGCTTGCGACTCGCCGGCAAACGATTTTAATAAGTTTTGTTCAGTTTTTGTTCCTTTTAAACTTTTCATGTTTTTTGTATTATTGATTATTAATAATTCTATAATTTGAGCCCACTCTGAAAAGATATTTATCCGCCAGATGACGGATAAAAAATCTGTGAATCTGTGGCTTTTTTTGATTTTTTTCGGAGTGGACTTATAATTTTATAATTTTTTATGGCACAACCACCAATCTTCACATTTTATTGTTCCTTTTTTATCATCAGATAGTCTTTCTTTTATAGCTTTTTCGTTAGCTGCAGGGGGAACAATAACCTCGTCGCCCCAAAGTTCGTTATTTGGCCAGTTAGCAGGAGTAGCAACACCAAATTTGTCTGTTGTCTGAAGAGCTTTAACAACTCTTAGTATTTCATCCATATTTCTTCCAACTTCTTGTGGATAATAAAGCATTAATCTTATTGCTCCATTTGGGTCAACAACAAATACAGCCCTTACAGTATTTGTGCCTTTTTTAGGATGAAGCATACCAAGTTTAGTAGCTAATCTTCCCATTTCATCGGCAATAATCGGAAAAGTAATTTCTTGATTCAAATTTTCCTTAATCCATTCAGCCCATTTAAGATGTGAAAAAACCTGATCAACAGAGAGTCCGATTAGTTCGCAATTAAGTTTTTTAAACTCATCGTGTTTTTTTGCAAACGATACAAATTCAGTTGTACAAACAGGAGTGAAGTCTCCCGGATGGCTGAATAATACAAACCATTTTCCTTTATAATCTTCAGGTAGGTTCTTAAGTCCAAAAGTCGTGTTAACTTTTACTGACGGGAATTTGTCTCCCAATAATGCTAATTTGTTTTCTGATAAATTTTCCATTTTTGTTTTTTTTAAGTTATTTGTTTTAAATATTTTGTATTAAAAGTGTATTGTTATTTAGTGACTGAAAGAAAACTCCTGAAAATATAAGTGTTTGATAAGAAAACGTCAAGAACAAGGCTTGCGAAGGCTTCAAAATCAGGAGTTTACTAAAGTAAATGACTGATTTTTAAGACGAGTATAACGCAGTTATTGGCGTTTTCTTGCAAACACTATTTAGTTGTTGTTGGCGGAACAAACACTCTTGTGCTTAGTTCTTTATCTAACATAAATAATCCATGACCTTTGCCTTCAACCATTTTAAGTTGATTTAGAATGTTTTCGGTATTTGCTTCTTCTTCAACTTGTTCTGCAACAAACCACTGTAAAAAATTGTTTGTAGCATGATCTTTTTCTTCAATTGCCACATCAAGTAAGTTGTTAATTAAAGAAGTTACTAATTGTTCGTGAGCATAAATTTCTTCGGCAACTTCAATAACGTTTTTCCATTCTGTTTTAGGCTTTTCAATAGCAGTTAAAACAGCTCTTCCACCTCTTTCGTTAATATAGTCAAACATTTTCATTGCATGAAACTGTTCTTCTTCTACTTGTATTCGCATCCAATGAGCAAAGCCCGGCAGATTTATCGATTCAAGGTATGCAGACATTGATAAGTAAAAGTAAGCAGAAAATAATTCTGCATTTACCTGTTTGTTTAATTCTTGTTCTACTTTTTTATTTAACATTTTTCTATTTATTTAAGATTATACTTCATTAATTATTTTTCATATTTCCACAGACCATGAAGATTGCAATATTCTCTTGCTGAAATAATTTTTTCATTATCATCAACGTTAAAAATTGCTTCAGGTTCATCGTCAGGGGTGAGATGTTTTCTATACACTTTGTTTTCTGTTAATAGTTCTATCCATTGAATATAATGCTCTTTAGTCATAGGGTGTTTTGTGTTTTCACCAACTTTAACTTTGTATCCTCCTTCAATCTTTTCAATAAAGGGTACGTGCTTTTCTGTAGAGCTGTCTGCTGTACCTCCTTTTAGAAGATTCATATCCTGTCCGCAGCAAACTAATGTTCCTGCACCGGCATTTGTAACTTCTACAATGTTTCCACAAATTTCGCATTTATAAACTTCTGTTTTTTTTGTCATGATATTTTTCTCCTATTAGTTTTAGTTAATTAATAATTTTTATTATTGAATGCCGTCAAAGTATTTCATAAATTGAATTCTTTCAAAATCAGCAGTATGTTCAGATTTTTTACTACTCATTTTTCCCCTAAAATCATTTAAAGAGTTAAAATTTTTATTCTTCATCCACTTTTCAATTTCATTTAATATTGTTGAAATATACTCAGGCCCATTTTTATAAATACTAGATACTATTTGCACAGCTTTTGCACCAGCAAGAATTTGTTTTATAACGCCTGCACCATCATGAATACCTGTTGTTGCAGCAAAATCGCATTCTACATTATTTGATAAAAGGGCTATCCAACGTAAAGAAACATATATCTCATCGGGTGTGCTAAAAACGTTTGATGAAATAACTTTCATTTTTTCAATATCAATGTCAGGATTATAGTATCGATTAAAAAGTACAAATCCATCAACTTTTTTTGTCCAGCAGAGTTTTTGAATTAATTGAGATAAGCCGGCAGAATATCTAGTCATTTTAATGGATATTGGAATAGATATTTCTGATTTAACTTTTTCAATAATATTAAAATAAATTTTTTCATTTTCTTCGCTGCTTTTATTAAAATCTGAAGGCAGAATGGAAATGTTTAATTCTAAAGCATCAGCTCCTGCATCTTCAATTCTTTTGGCAAAAGCTGTCCATTCTTTGTCAGAAACGCAGTTTATACTTGCAATAACAGGTATATCAACAGCTTTTTTGGAATCTCCAATTAATTTTAAATAATTCGAGATATTATGTTCTCGTGTATAATGCTTTATATAGTCAATTGATTCAGGGTAGCTGTAGAGATTGAAATTTTCAGGTTTATTTATTTCATTTATTATTTGTTCTTCAAATAATGATTTGAGAACAATCGCACCAGCGTTGTTTGCTACCATTTTTTTAATGCTTTCCACAGAATTTGTCAAACTTGAGCTTCCAATAATAATGGGATTCTTTAGTTCTAATCCCATGTAGTTTGTTTTTAAATCCATAATTTTTTATATTTTTTCGTTCAACAAAAGTTTTAATAATATTATTTTAAATTTCATTGTTAAGTTATGATGTTTTTTTATTAATGCCAATTATTTTAATAAATTAATGCTTACTAAAATAATTAACAATGCCTTCATGAGTAGGTTTTATTGCATCGTCTCCTTCTGTCCAATTAGCAGGGCAAACTTCTCCATATTCTTCTACATGTTTCAATGCATCAACCATTCTTAATGCTTCTTTAACATTACGACCAAGAGAAAGATCATTAATTACTGCATGTCTAACAAATCCTTGTTTATCAATCAAAAACAAACCGCGATAAGCGACAGGTGCACCATTAAAAATTAAATTCCTGGCTTGATCATAATTATATTCGCCGGCTAGAACACCAAAATTTTCAGAAATGGTCTTGTTAAAATCTGAAACTATTGGGTATTTAACTCCTTTTATACCACCATCGTTATGTTCTGTGTTAAGCCAAGCTAAATGTGAGAATTCCGAATCTGTTGAACATGCAACTACTTCTACATCGCGTTTTTTAAACTCATCAATTTTTGCTTGAAAGGCAATTATTTCCGAAGGACATACAAATGTAAAATCCATTGGGTAAAAGAAAAACAACACATATTTTTTTCCTTGAAATTGTTCAAGAGAGAAATTTTCAACTATTTCATTTCCATTTATTACAGCCGTTGAACTAAAGTTCGGAGCTTTTTTACCAATTATTGTTTCCATATCTAAAAGATTTAAAGTTAATTATTTTTATTTTTACACTTTTCACAAACGCCTTTAATATATAAATGTGTTTGCTTTATCTCAAAATTTTCAATTTGTTTAATATTTAAGTTTGATTCATTAAAAGAGAAATCATAAATATTCCCGCACTTTATACATTTAAAGTGTCCGTGTGTTGAGGTATCTGCATCATATCGTGTTTCATTATTTTCAATATTAATTATCTGAGTTATTCCCTTATCAACAAAAAATTTTAAAGTATTATAAACTGTTGTTTTTGATAAAGTTGGAATATATGGGACTAAATCTTTGTAAATCATATCTACTGTAGGATGATTCAGATTTTCAATAAGATATTCAAAGATTTTTATTCTTTGATAAGAAGGTTTAATCCCTGCCTCTATTAAATGAGTTTTGGTATTTTGTATTTGTTTCATTTCTGTAATTATTACAATTATAAAATCATTACAAATGTAAAACAAAAAATATTAGTATGCAAATTTTTTTTAACTTTTTTAATTTGAGCTGATTATCAATTACTTATTGCCTGAAAAGAACTCAAAATTTATTTTTTGATAATCAAATTTTGAGTTCTTTTTATTAATTCATAATTTTACAAACTAAATTAGTGTAAAGATTGTTTTCATTATATTTTAAACAAATTGTTCGTAAATATCTGATAATAAAGTAATTAAATCCATTATGAAAATTAAAAAAATATTTTTTGCAATAACAATAATGCTACTATTTATTAATATTAGTGCAGTTAGCGATAATCAAAATTGTCAAAATATGATAATCAGCAGTACACGGAGGTCTGATTATTGGAATTGGGAACCTTATGCTTCCCTTAACAGTAAAGGTAAAACACTTATTGTTTTGTATTATGGTATTCGAAGTAAAGGATATAACGGGCAAGTTAAATGGCGGTTAAAAAATTTGACCAAAAAGACTTTATATAATATATCTGTTAATAATGTAGAATACTTATTATCGGATGACACAAAAGTAAAAATTTCAAAACATCATTTTATCAATTATTATGTTTATTCAGGTAAGACTATTTATACAAAGCCTGATAATGTTAACGAAAACAATCAATTAAAACTTAAAAAGATAAATATTGAAGACCCTGAAATATCCTTTTCACTTAGTAAAAACGGCAAAGTATATAATTGGAACGACTTAGGTGAAGTCGAGCGTGAAGATTTTTAAATTATTATCTTAATTAATAAAATTTTGGTAATGAAAATAAAAAAACTAAATTAGCGGTCATTTTAAATAAATTTACGATATGCAAGATAAGTGGGCTTTATTCCAGAAATTTTTAATTACTGAAAATGCTAAAATTGATATTACCGATTTTATTATTAATTCGGCTGTAATAGTTATTTTGGCATTAATTTTAGAAATAACTTATACGAGATGTGCTAAAAGTTTATCGAACCGAAAATTATTTGCTAATAATTTTTTATTAATAGCTTTCACTACAATGCTTATTATTACCATTGTAAAATCGTCATTAGCATTGTCGTTAGGTCTTGTGGGTGCATTGTCAATTGTGAGGTTTCGTTCAGCAATTAAAGAGCCGGAAGAATTAGCGTATTTGTTTCTTACAATATCAATAGGATTAGGGCTTGGTGCTAATCAACGAATTATTACTGTTTTAGCTTATGTTATTATAATGTCAATAATTTGGATAAGATATTTTATCACAAAAAAGAGCCAGCAGCAAAATTTATTTATTACTGTTTATAGCACGGAACCTTTGTCAGTGCAATTGGATGATATAATAACTGTAATAAAACAATATTTTAAAGCATTTGAGTTGAAACGTTACGATGAAGATAAAGAATTTATTGAAACATCGTTTCTGGTTGATATTACAAAAACCACTAAACTACAAGCCTGTAAAAATAAATTGCAACAATTATCCGATTCTGTAAAAGTTAGCTTTGTCGATAATAAAAATTATTAATGTTAAAAGATTATACACAACAGTCGAAGGCTAGGTTTGAAAGAAAATTTGCAGTTAGCAGACTTTCAAAGCAAGAGATTGAATTAGTAATTAAGCAAAATTCTGCTTTTTTCTCTGAAATATACAAACAACGTTATGTTAATAATATTTATCTTGATACACCAAATTTAACTTTCTTTTTTGATAATAACGTAGGTAAAAGCAATCGTAAAAAAATTAGGATTAGATGGTATGGAGATATGTTCGGCATGATTTCTTATCCTATTTTAGAATTTAAAATAAAAACAGGTGCTGTTGGTAATAAATTTTCTTTTCCTTTAAGATCGTTCTTATTAGATAATAATTTTTCGTTCGATTTATTAAAGCAAGTTTTTCATAAATCAGACCTGCCTCAATGGGCTTTAAATCAATTAGATATTCTTGAACCAACTTTGTTAAATCGTTATAAACGCAAATATTTCCGCTCGTTTGATAAAGATTTTCGATTAACAATTGATTCTGATATCAATTATGCAAATATCACATCACGGATAAATACCTTTTCTTATAAATATAATGATGAGTTTGATATTGTTGTTGAACTTAAATATGATATTGAAAAAAATGATTCTGCGCAACAAATAACAAATCAATTCCCTTTTCGTATGACTAAAAATTCTAAATACGTTAATGGTATTAGTAAACTTAAAAGAAGTTTAGCTGTTTAATTGCTTTATTTTTAATTTATTTATCCTTCTTCCGGAGCTCTATCCAATTTGATTATTGGCATTTCTTTACTTGCTTTTGCCCCAAGTTTTTTTATGGTTTCAATTTTTTGTATTAGATTACCTTTACCATTTGATAATTTATTCATAGACGATTTGTAGCTATTTTGAGTTGATTCTAATTTTTTGCCAACATCAAGCAAATCGCTCATTAATCCAACAAATTTATCATATAAAGCTCCGCTTTGTCGGGCTATTTCAATAGCATTTTTAGTTTGGTTTTCCTGTTTCCATATTGAAGCAACTGTCATTAATGTTGCAATTAATGTTGATGGACTTACAATAACAATTTTATTATTCCATGCGTAGTTAAAAATATCCCTGTCTTCTTGTATGGCAATGCTAAACGATGCTTCAATAGGAACAAAAAGCAATACATATTCAGGAGTATTTAGTTCTTCTAATAAATGATATTTTTTTTCGCTTAATTCTTTAATATGGGTTTTTATCGAAATCAGATGTTCTTTTATATATTTTTCTTTTTCCTGTTCTGTTTCTGCATTAACCCAATGCTCATAAGCAACAAGAGATACCTTCGAATCAATAATAATATTTTTTTTGTCAGGTAGATAAACTACAACATCCGGCTGATAACGTAAGCCTTTGTCATCTTTAAGGCTAACTTGTGTTTTATATTCCTCACCTTTAATTAATCCTGAGTTTTCAAGTATTCTGTCTAAAATCATCTCACCCCAATTGCCTTGTTTTTTTACGTCTCCTTTCAATGCTTTTGTTAAGTTATTTGCCTCTAAACTAATCCTGTTGTTTAAATCATATAGTTTAAGCAGCTCGGCTTGTAGTGCTGTTTGGTCTTTCAGACCTTTCTCATAAGTGTCATCAATTTTTTTTTCAAAATCTTTTATTTTTTCATTTAATGGTTGTAAAATTCCATCAAGGTTTGTTTTGTTTTGTTGAGTAAATTTTTGTGTTTTTTCTTCAAATATCTTATTTGCTAAATTTTCAAATTCTGTATTAAATTTTTTATACAATTTTTCAAGTTCCGTTTTTTGCTCAAGCAATTTTATGTTAAGATTTTTAAAATCAGCATCTTTTGCCGAGAGTTTTGAGTTTAACTCAATAATATTAATTCTTGCTGTGTTTAACTCTTGTTTCAAATCTTCAAGTTCTTTTTGTAAATCGATTGCCCTGTGTTCGTTTATTATCTTTTCATTACTAAGTTGGTTAATTTGTGATTTTAATATTTCATTTCCTGATATTATTTTTTTTCTGTCTTTATCATATTTTATTTTAATTAAAATAAATGATAAAATAGTGCCTGTCAAAAATCCAATTATTATTCCTGTTACCATTATTATATAAGTTTAAAAATTTAGATTAGTTTTAATATTTTTTCAAGTTCATTAGCATCAATATCGTCAAACGAATTAATTGTTTTACTGTCTATATCAAGAACTCCAATTATTTCCCCGTTTCTATTTTTAAAAGGGATTACAATCTCTGATTTTGATCGAGAATCGCATTCAATATGACCTTTAAATTTCGCAACATCGTTAACAATAATTGCTTGTCTTTCATTTATTGATTTCCGGCAAACACCTATATTTTTTTTCAATTCCATACATGCCACCGGACCCTGATACATTCTAACTATTAATTTTCCGGATGTTAAAAAATAGAAACCTGTCCAGAAAAAATAATCAATTTTATGATGTAAGATAGCTATTACTGTAGCCATACGAGCCTCAAAATCATCATTTTTTTCCAGCAGTTTTTCTAATTGAGCGTAAATGCGTTTATATCTGTTAATCTTTTTATTATTATTCATAATATGTATTGTCAACAGTTAATTTTCAAATTTAATGATTTTTTTTCAAATACATTATTATCTAACAGAAATCAAAAATAGTAAAAATGTAATTATTATTGTGCTAATTCAATTGAATTAAATAAAATTTAATAATCAATTTTGGGATAATATTACTGATTTTAAACTATTTTTTATCACAAAAGATTCAATGTCAATAACTTAAAAAAGAATATTAAAAAAGCGAAAAAAGTTTTGGAAAAGCCGTAGTAGTGATTATCTTTGCAGCCGCAAAAAGGGAGAGGAAAAA
>JAUVJB010000232.1 GCA_030592465.1 Bacteroidota bacterium
ACTCTTACTTTGAGCGTTGGCTTGTCTTTTTACCGGTTTAGTTTCATTATATAACGGCCTGCAATCCGCTTGTGCCTAACGACTGGTATATGGCAAGTAGGGCAGTAGAAAGCACTGAACTTTTAAATTTGCACTTAGCCAAAATAAATATTTTTATATTTATTTTCTTCCAATATCAAAATTTTATTTTGGCGATGTTTCAGATAACTACCAAACTTTCAATTTAGCACTAATCGCCCTTTTTGCTATATATTTTGTTATGGTGCGTTTTTCAGTTTGATAGACAGATTTTTACCTTAATAATTATCATATCTTGAATGACTTTTTTATTTAATAAATACCTAAATATGTCTGACAGTCAGGTTTTTTTAGCTTAAATTTCCGAATCAGTCTGATTGAAAAGCTATTCTATTCGCTGGTTTGAAAGACTTATGTTTCATATCAACTAAATTGGTTTAATTAAAATTTCGTCAGTTTGCTAATCAGAAAAATTTTTACCTAAATTTTTGTATAAGACTGATTGAAAAACTAATCTATCCGTTATTTTTAAGCTATTTGTTTCATAACAGCCGAATCAGCCCGATTAAAATTGTGTCAGCGTGCTAGTCAGGAAAATTTTTACCTGAATTTTTATATCAGACTGATTAAAAAGCTAATCTATCCGTTATTTTTTAGCTATATGTTTCATATCAACCGAATCAGCCCGATTAAAATTGTGTCAGCGTGTTAGTCAGGAAAATTTTTGCCTGAATTTTTATATCAGACTGATTAAAAAGCTAATCTATCCGTTATTTTTTAGCTATTTGTTTCATATCAACTGAATCAACCCGACTAAAATTGCATCTGACTGCTAATCAGAAAAATTTTTGCCTGAATTTTTATATCAGACTGATTAAAAAGCTAATCTATCCGTTATTTTTTAGCTATATGTTTCATATCAACCGAATCAATCCGATTAAAATTGTGACAGCATGCTAGTCAGGAAAATTTTTGCCTGAATTTTTGTATCAGATTGATTGAAAAGCCAACCTATCCGTTATTTTTAAGCTATTTGTTTCATATCAACCGAATCAGACTGATTAAAAGTGTGTCAGCATGCTAGTCACGAAAATTTTTGCCTGAATTTTCTAATTACTGTCTGTATATCCCGCAGGATGCAAACATTATCTTTCTAATCTGCATTGTGCTTCCTGCGGTTATCTTGCTGATTATCAAACCCCCAACTAAAGTTGGGGGCTAATAATATTTTATCCATTTGGGATATTTTATCATATTTTTGGACTTTATGAACAGACTAATCAGTAAAAATTTTTGTCGGATTTACCGAATAAGTTTGCTTAAAAAACTAATCTATCTGTTTTTTTTGATACTAAATTTCATATCAGCAGAATCAATTGAAATTTATAAAACAGCTTCTAAAAGTTATTTAAGCCTTATTTTTTATTTTTTTCACTACCAAAATGTCAAAGAACTGTAATGTGCCAAATTTAATGCACCATAACGTTAAGTATAGGAATAGTAGCCGACTTCGGAACTCAAAACTTTCAATTTACGATGAAGTTGATGCGAACTACAACCCTTGAATTTACTACTGTCTCGGCTATTATTTTTATACATTGTTATGTACAACCAATTTTTTATCAACGCTAAATATACTAAAAAATAAACTACGTAGTACTAAAATTTATTTATTTTTTAGGGTTGGCAAACTTAATTGCTTGTAAAGCAAAAGCGGGAAGGATTGGCGAACTTTTAAAGCAAATTTGGTTGTGAGTTGGCTGGTGGGTTTGCTTTAAGTGTTTGACAATGAAGGGCTGGTAATTAATAATTTTAATATAAAGTTAAAAAAGATACAAAACCGCTTCGTTCTTCGAACTTAGCTATCCGGCATAATCCTACCAAAAAAAGCGGTTTAAAAACTATTTGTCCGAAATATACGGAACAGGACTCGGTTTGTTCACAAATTGGAAATCCATCCATTTTTTCTGAGCTAAAAGGGAAGAACCAAGCGGAAGCCCAAATTGTTGTTGCTATTGTCCGGATTGTTGTTGTTACGATTAGCTACCCGACAATTGTTAGCGTTATTGTTCCAGCTACCGCCACGATTCACTCGGTTCGAACCTATAACCGACATCCTACTGCAAATATAAATAATTTTTACGTAATCCTTTACTTGATGCAAAATTAACAAAATTTAATAAGGGTAAAATATGTTCTTGATATTGTTGTCCGCTCCAAAAACTATTAAATAATTTTTTTTCGTAAGAAAATAGCTTTTTGCGAAAACGTTTTTTGCTTACCGAATTCAATCTAATTTGTTTAGGAAATATCCGATAACCCAAAAACGCTACTCCTAATTGTGTTTTATTTATTATTACCTGTTTTAAGTTTAATTTGAGATTTTGTTCAATAAATTCTATAAAAATATTAAGCTGTTTTAAAAGTTCACTTTTATTATTCCCAAACAATAACATATCGTCCATATATCGTAAATATGGGATATGTAGTTTTTCAATTACAAAATGGTCGGCTACCGACAAATAATAATTTGCAAAATACTGACTTGTTAAATTCCCTATTGGCAAACCTTTTTCATGTTTAGTTTGATATGAAGCTATAATTTGACGAAAAATATCTAACAAAAATTTATCTTTAAATAATCTTTTTAAACTTGTTTGTAAAATTTTATGATTAATATTATCGAAATATTTACGGATATCTAATTTTGCATACCAGTTATATTTGCAAACATTTTTCTTGGCAAAAACAACTGCTTTATGTGTGCCTTTTTTTGGGCGAGTAGCATAAGTATGATAAATTAAATGTTTCTCGAAAGCATTATGACACACATTCATAATTGCATGATGCAGAACACGTTCGGGAAACGAAGCAGCACAAATAATACGTTCTTTTGGGTCAATAATTTTAAAATAATTATAATTACCAATATCTAATTTGCCGTTACGAATTTGATTTTGCAAAGCAAATAAATTTGGCTCTAAATTATTTTCATAAACAATGCAATCTGTTTTTAATGATTTGCCTCGTTTGGCTTTCCAATATGCAAGATATAGGTTATCAATATTAATTATTTGCTCTATTAAATTATTTTGGGGTTTCATGGTTACTCTCACTGTTTAAATATTTTTCGAGCATTAACCTACCGTATTTTTCTATCTTTTTTTCACCAATTCCTTTTATTTTGAGTATTTTTTCTACCGAAATATCGGGTAAGGATGCTATTTTTGATAATTCTTCGTCGGTAAAAACTGCATAAGCCGGAACAGCATCGTCTTTTGCTATTTGTTTTCTTATTTTTCGTAATTCCGAAAAAATTGTAAAGGTTTTTTCATCTAACACTTCTTTATAATCGGTTTTTTCTTTTTTTTGTGCAATAATATTTTTTAGATTACCAATTATATATTTTATACAGAAACTCCAATATGCCTCTGTTTCGTTTGCTGCAAAATGCTTTTCCACACTAACTATTTTATGTCCTCGCAAGAAAGCATTCATTTCGTTTGCTTGTTCTTGAGGATTATCAACTAATATTTTATAAAATTGAAATTGCATTATTTATTCATTATTGCTGTTAGTGAGAGCTTCACTTTAAGTGAAACTCTCACAGGTAAATAATATTAATTGATGTAATAGTCCGATTACAAATCGGACTTACTTTTCAAAAAAAAAATCGACCGGCACAGCCGGTATTATATAAAAAAAATGTTACGAACAAAAAGTATTTCAGTCGTTTCGTTCGTCCCTCACTCATTTCTCCTTTCATTCTTTTTATTCGTTTAGCTCAGAAAATTTGTGAACTAAAAGGGAAGAACCAGGCGGAAGCCCAAAATGTTGTTGCTGCTGCCCGGGGAGTAGTAGAAACGATAAGCCACCCGGCAATTGTTAGCGCTGATGAACCAGCCACCGCCACGAAACACTCGGTACGAACCTGAACTCGGTCCTTGCGGATTATTTTCAGGGCTTGAACTGTAATAACTGCCGCCATACCAATCGTTACACCATTCCCAAACATTTCCGCTCATATCGTAAATGCCGAGTTCGTTTGCTTGTTTTGTTCCTACTTCGTGTGTATCACTTCCTGAATTACTACTATACCATGCAACATCATCAATAGTATTACTGCCACTATATGTATATCCGTTTGAGCTATTGCCTCCAAGTGCTGCAAATTCCCATTCTGCTTCGCTTGGTAATCTGCCTCCTGCCCATTCGCAATAGGCTTTTGCTCCGTAATATGTTACTTCTATTACCGGAAAATTTTCTTTACCTGTTTCTGTAATAAAACTGCTTGTATAATTTATTTGGCAATCGCTATCGTCCATATCAATATATTCTGTACCGCTATAACTTCCGTTTGAACTACAGCCAATAGCATTTAAAAATATACAATATTGCAAATTAGTTATTTCATATTTGCTTATTTTAAAACTACTTAATGTTACTGTATGTATTGGTTGTTCATTGCTATAACCATCGTTACTTCCCATTTGGAATGTTCCGCCTGCAACTGTAATCATTTCAACATCAGGCGAACCGCCGGTATTAACTGTAATATAATTAGTTTTTGTTTCGGTATCGGAACCAAAACTGTTTGTTACTGTTAATGTAACTGTGTAAGTGTCTGCTGTATTATAAGTATGTGAGGGATTTTTTGAAGTTGA
>JAUVJB010000218.1 GCA_030592465.1 Bacteroidota bacterium
ACGAAAACGTCCATATTGTCATTTCGACTAAAAGGAGAAATCTCATAACATAGTGTATATAAGTTGAATGAGATTTCTCACTTCGTTCGAAATGACAGCACAACTAAAATTTTACGGGTTTTCGTGCCGGCACTAAATAGCAATTCTGTTATATTACTATTTTTTTCTGAACTAATAAGTAAATATTTTATACAATGGATAATATTAAATTACAAGCCGATTATATATTTGAAACAAGCTGGGAAGTATGTAACAAAGTAGGAGGCATACATACGGTAATTTCAACCAAAGCACAAACTTTAGTAAAAAAGTATAATGATAATTTAATTTTTATTGGTCCTGATATTTGGAAAGATTCAAAACAAAACCATGAATTTACCGAGGATAAAAAACTATTTCGCGGGTGGAAAATTAAAGCTTATAATAATGGTATAAGAGTAAAAATAGGCAGATGGAATATACCAGGGAATCCAATCGCTATTTTAGTTGATTTTACTCCTTTTATTGCAGAAAAAGATGCAATTTTCAGTAAATTTTGGGAATCATATCGTTTAGATTCAATTTCGGGGCAGTGGGACTATGTTGAACCTGCACTTTTTGGTTACGCTGCAGGCAAAGTTATTGAGAGTTTTACCAATTATAATATTTCTCCTAAAGAAAAAATTATTGCTCATTTTCACGAATGGCAAACAGGTACCGGAATTTTATATCTTAAAAAAAATGCTCCTTATATTGCAACGATTTTTACTACACATGCTACAACTATAGGGCGTTCTATTGCAGGAAATAATCTGGCATTATATAAATATTTTTTCGATTACAACTCAGATGCTAAAGCACAAGAATTAAATGTTGTTTCAAAACATTCTCTTGAGAAACTATCGGCACAAATATCTGATAGTTTTACAACAGTAAGTAAAAATACTGAAATTGAATGTAAACAATTCTTAAATAAAGATGTTGATGTAGTTACGCCTAATGGTTTTGAAGATAATTTTATTCCTGACGAAAAAAACTTTCAGCATCAACAAATAGAAGGAAGAAATAAGTTAATAGAAGTTGCCCAGGCTCTTTTGGGGTATAAACTTCCTGACAATATTTTATTAACAGGAATAAGCGGAAGATACGAATTTAGAAACAAAGGTATAGATATCTTTCTTAAATCATTGAAAGAATTAAACAATAATAAAGCACTTAATAAAGAAATTTTAGCTTATATTTTAGTTCCGGCTGACCAATTATTTGCACGTAAAGATTTGATAAATAAATTATCTAAACCCGATGAAAATTCCGGAACATTAGCTCAACCCTTTATTACTCACATACTTAATAATAGCGACAATGATTTAATTTTGCGGGAAATAAAAAATCTCGGACTATCAAATAATAAATCGGATAAAGTAAAAGTAATATTTGTTCCCTCATATTTAAACGAACACGACAATATTTTCAACTTATCATATTACAAACTGTTGATGGGGTTAGATATATCTGTATTCCCTTCTTATTACGAACCATGGGGATATACACCATTAGAAAGTATTGCTTTTAAAGTTCCTACAATTACAACTTCTCTTTCAGGATTTGGTAAATGGGTAAATGAATTTGATAATAAAGATAACGGCGTTTATGTTATTGAACGTAATGAGGATAATACTGAAAAAGTTATTGATGATATTGTAAATACAATAATATCATTTTCAAAAAAATCAATTGAAGAAACTAATAATATTAAAATATCAGTATTCAATTTTTCGAAAAATGCACTTTGGGAAAATTTTATTAAATATTATTATCAAGCTTTTGATATAGCACTTAAAAAGGCAGAAGAAAGAAAAGCCGGTTATGTTGAAAAAATACCTCAAACAGAATCGAAAATACATTACGAACCAATAACCGGTAATGAACCCAATTGGCGTAAACTATTTATTAATGCTCAACTTCCTGATAAATTTGAAGGATTAAATGAATTAGCAAAAAATATATGGTGGTCATGGAATTATAAAGCTGCAGACTTATTTGAATATATTGATTCTAAAATGTGGAATTATTTGAAAAAAAATCCCCTGTTATTATTAAAAAATATATCACAGCAAAGACTAACAGAATTAGAAAACGATAAATTGTTTATTGAAAAATATAACGATGTTTATAACGAGTTCAAAGATTATTTAAACGTTAAGCCAAAAAAAGATGAACCTAATATTGCATATTTTAGCATGGAATATGGGCTTAATAATAATTTAAAAATATATTCGGGTGGTCTGGGACTTCTTGCAGGTGATTACTTAAAAGAAGCAAGCGATTCACAAGTAAATATTGTAGGTATAGGTTTAATGTATAAATACGGATATTTTACTCAAAGGCTGTCGCTTGGCGGAGAACAATTATCTGAACTTGAACCTTTGAAATTTTCACAACTTCCAATTACTCCTGTTAGAGATAATACAGGCACTTGTATTTTAATAAACATTAACTTACCCGGAAGACTTTTAACAGCTCGTGTATGGAGAGTTGATGTGGGGAGAATTCCTTTATTTCTTTTAGATACCGATATTGAAGAAAATAACGAAGATGACAGAAAAATAACAAGTCAACTTTATGGAGGCAATTGGGAAAATAGATTAAAACAAGAGATATTACTCGGTATTGGAGGTATTAGACTTTTGAATAAACTTAATATAAATCCCGATATTTACCATTGCAACGAGGGACATGCTGCATTTATTAATGTTGAGCGATTAGCACAATTTACAAATGTAGATAATTTAAGTTTTGAAGTAGCACTGGAAATTGTTCGTTCTTCATCTCTTTTTACTACTCATACGCCTGTTCCTGCAGGTCACGATGCCTTTAGCGAAGATCTTATTAGAATGTATTTAAGACACATACCCGAAAGATTAAAAATAAACTGGGAACAATTTCTTAGTCTTGGAAAATTACATTGTTGCGACCCAAATGAAAAATTTTCTATGAGTATTCTTGCTGCTAAAACATCTCAGGAAATTAACGGAGTAAGCTTACTGCACGGGAAAGTAACACGCGAAATGTTCAAAGATTTATACAAAGGTTATACTCCTGAAGAATCTCATATAGGATATGTTACTAACGGCGTTCATTATCCTACATGGACAGCCAAGGAATGGAGAATTCTTTACGAAAATAATTTTGGACAAGGCTTTTTGCAAGATATCTCAAATAAAAAATACTGGGGAAAAATTTATGATATTGATGATGAGGTTATTTGGAATATCAAACAAAATCTTCGTAAAAAGCTAATTGATTACATAAAAATCAGATTTAAACGACATTGGATTCAAAGATATGAAAACCCTAAAAAACTTGTTGGTATTTTAAATAAAATAAACGAAAATGCTCTTACATTAGGTTTTGCCCGTAGATTTGCAACTTACAAAAGAGCTCATCTGTTATTTACCGATGTTAAGCGACTCGAACGCATTGTTAATAACAAAGAGATGCCTGTTCAGATTATTTTTGCCGGCAAAGCACATCCTAACGATAAAGCAGGACAAGATTTAATAAAGTTTATTGTAGAGATGTCGAAAAAACCTGAATTTGAGGGCAAAATTATATTTTTGGAAAATTACGATATCGAATTAGCTAAACGCTTGGTTAAAGGTGTTGATGTTTGGTTAAATACACCTACCCGGCCATTAGAAGCATCGGGAACAAGCGGACAAAAAGCTGAACTTAACGGTACTCTTAATTTTAGCGTTCTCGACGGTTGGTGGCTCGAAGGTTATAAAGAAAATGCAGGTTGGGCTCTAACACAAGAAAGAACTTACGACAACCAAAATTATCAAGACCAATTAGATGCTCAAACAATTTATACTATTCTCGAAAATCAGATTATTCCGACATTTTACGATAGAAACTCAAAAAATATTTCTACCAAATGGGTACAAATAATTAAAAAATCAATTGCCGAAATTGCTCCCGACTTTACAACTAAAAGAATGATAGACGATTATAAATCGAAATATTATAATAAGCTTTTTAACCGGCATAATGATATTAAAAAGAATAATTACGAGAAAGCAACAAAAATTGCTCAATGGAAAAAATATATTTCTCGTTATTGGGATGATATTGAAGTCGTTTCAGTTGATTTTCCAAGCACTTCGAAACGAGCATTTAGTTATGGACAAAGTTATCACGGCGAAGTTATTATTGACTTAAAAAATTTAATTAACGAAGATATTTGCATTGAAATGGTTATTAAAAATTTTACAAATAACGGCAATGAAGGAATAATAACAAAAGAACTTAAAAGAGATAAAAATGTTGATACAATAGCTATTTATAAAATAGATTTAAAACTTAGGCATCCGGGAATTTTTGACTATGGATTAAGAATATATGCTAAAAACGAGGATATTCCTCATCGTCAAGATTTTAATTATATAAAATGGGTATAATTAGTGCTTGAACGAAAACTCTGTAATGTGTACTATACTTAAAATAGATGAAAATTTATTGTTCGCCAGCTGGCGGACAAGTTTTAACAATATATTTACCCTGTGAACTAAGCGAAGCGATCTCACGCCTGCCCTGAAGGTTGATCGTAAGCAAAATCCTCTATGGAACACCTTTAAAAATAAAATAAAGATGTGAGTAAATTGCGAAGCAACATTTAACAGGAAGCGACCGAAGCAATACTTCGCTCATTCTCTCTTTCAGATTACAAATCCGAAAGATCAGTATTTTAAAGTCTATCATTAACGGCTAAATTTTATTTTGAGGTGCTGTGTGAAATTAAATCTATCTGCATCTGTGTTGTTACTTTTTATAATAATGAATACAGAACAAGGAAATATGAATAATAAAGTTTTGACTCATATACACTTACAAGTAGTGTTCTTTTATTGTCATCCGCCAGTAGTCGGACACGTGTCCGTCAGCTGACGGATAAATGTAGCTTTCTGACACTAAATACTTTCCTAATGCAGTATTAGGCAAAGCTTCTGCAAGCTCACTTATCCTAATAGCAAAATCAATTAACCTGTTTTCTAAATCAAATTTTCTTTTGTTCTTTATTATATCTTC
>JAUVJB010000056.1 GCA_030592465.1 Bacteroidota bacterium
TATCCTTGGACAATTGTAGGATTAACAGCAATATCATATACATTATTCGGGATGAACGACAATTCATCTGCAATAATTCCAATATTAATAACTTTTATCACTTTATTGTTAGTCTATAAATTTTCGCATAAACAAAAATTTGGTGTTTTAATGCTTGCTATTGCATTGTATAGTTTAAATAATCCGATATTTCTATACTCCGATAAGTTAATGCCTGATATTTATGTGGCTTTATCAATATTTGCTTCAATCTTTATAATCTATCATTATAAGTTCAATTCAGATAAAAACAAAACTTTTCTTTATGCCTTTTTATTATCACTATCGCTATTTTTCGGATTTATTTCAAAAGGTACAATTATATTATTTTTACCCGTTTTAATATATCTTATTGTAATTGATATTATAAAAAAGAGAGAAATTAAATTCTGGATATTTTCTGCAACTATATCTTTATTTTTAATCATAATTTATTTTAGCATAATAAAAATATTAACAGGGAATGTTTTTCAAAGATTTGATGCTATTGCCATAAACAGTTATCTTAACCCCTGCAGCTATGATTTTTTACCTGCCAAATTTCTTATAGAAAGAATTTCTTATAAATTAATTCTCAATTTTATAAAGGCAAATATGTTTACCGCCTTTATATTTATAATACCTCTTTTCTTTTCTATAAAATTTAAAAATTTATTAAAGTTATCTAATCCGTATTATTTTTTACTTGGTGTATTTGTAGTTTTATTTTTATCGTCAAATTTTATGACTATTTCCTATACCGACTATGTGCCTATGAGTGTAGATGCTCGTCATTATCTTTTTTTAATCCCTTTAGCTTCGGTTATTGCAGCACCTGTTATTTATAATTATTTTAATGCTAAAAAATATAAAAATTATATTTTAATAATTAGTTTAATAGTTACATCTATTGCTTTGTTAAACAATTATAAATCAGCACATTTAACTTATCTGCCTACATTTATTTTAATATTTATCAGGTATTGCTTACCAACAAATATCAGTAAGCTGAAGAATATATTTTTATTGATTTTTGTTGCTGTGTTGTTTATAGCTCCTGTTAATATGATTAAATATGCAAAATCAACAAAATATGATGTACAAAAAAATTTAATTAAAGAAAAATTTTATAATATTGATAAAAAAAGCGTAATAATCACAAATGATGTGCAAAAGCGATTTGCTCAATATTACTTGGAATTTGACACAACACAAAACGCAAAATTTATTAAATATGATGAGATTGCCGATTATAAATTCGATGAAAATTGCAACATCTATTTATTAAAAAATTTTCATACAAGATTTTTAAGTGGCATGTCAAATAATGATTTACCTACTTTTGCCAGAATAATACCAAATAAATTTCAAAAAATTTTTGAAGACGGATTCATCCAATTATATAAAATTAATAACATATCGGATTTGAATGTCGGGGAAATTATTCTTAATAGTTTTAACGATTTTGAAAAAAAATATAAGAACTGGGAAATTAATGATGAAAACATTGTACATAACACAACTCATTCAGGGAATAATGCAAATTATGTTAAAGCAAAAGCATACTCGGCAAGCTTTATATTACCTTATAATTTAATTCGTTTAGATACAACAAAAGATGTGATAATTAATGCTAAGGTTTGGTGTGACCGAATACAAGATGCTAATGCACGATTAGTAATCTCAGTAGAAAATAAAAACAATTCAATTTACTGGCAAGGAGTTGAAATAAAAAAATATACAAGAATTGTTAATGAATGGAAACCTGCAAAGATTGAACGTAAATTGCCTTGTGATATAAATCCCAATTCATTAATTAAAATATATGTTTGGAACTATAGTGATAATGATATGGTTATTGATGATTTTGAAGTGTCTGTTATGTTGATACCACGAAATGAGGAATAAAAAAAGATGAACAAAGTATTAAATAAAGAGCCTGTCAGCCGATTTGAATATGTATTGTTTATAATTATTCTTGGAATTGGTGTTTTCTTACGTTTATTCGATTTTTCACAATTGCCGTTTTTAAATGACGAACTGAGTGCTCTCAGCCGAACAAATTATAATACATTCGGAGATATTATAAAATTTGGAGTTATGCCCGATGGTCATCCGGCAGGGGTTGAAGTATTTTTGTATTATTGGATAAAATTATTTGGCAATAGCGAAATTATTGTAAAACTACCTTTTTTACTTTGTGGTATTGGCTCACTAATATTAATTTATCTCATAGCACGCTTGTGGTTTAATAAAAATACTGCATTATTCTCACTATCATTAATCTCAGTAATGCAATATCATATTACATTTAGTTTAATTGCCCGTCCATATATCAGTGGTTTATTTTTTAGTTTGTTATTGGTTTGGTTTTGGACAAAATTTATTTTTACTGAAAAAAAACCTTATCTGTATATTTCCGGGTTTGTAATATCAGGTGCTCTTTGTGCATATAATCATTATTTTAGTTTGTTGTTTCTAATTATTGTAGGTTTTTCAGGACTGTTTTTTATAAAAAAAAGGAAACTATTATTATATGTACTTGCAGGTATAAGCATTTTTATACTTTTTATTCCACATCTGTCAATATTTTTTCATCACTTAAATATTGGTGGAGTTGGAGGATGGCTGGGACCTCCTAAATTCGATTTTTTATTTAAGTATTTTGCCTATTTATTACATTATTCAAAAATTTATTATTTTGTTATTTCAGGCATATTCTTACTGAGTATAATTAATTATCTTTCTAAACCTCATAGCAGGAATGTTTTCCGAATAATATCCCTATCTTGGTTTTTTATACCTTATATTATCGGCTGGTTATATTCTGTGTTTTTTAATCCTGTGTTACAATCTTCAGTATTAATTTTTTCATTTCCTTTCTTAATTTTTTTTATTTTTTCTTATTTACCGAAATTATCAAAATTATGGTTGACTTTTTCTTTATTTATAATAATATTAATAGGTTCAACAACTTTGATATTTGGAAGAGAACATTATAAAATATTTTATAAATCAGGGTTTAACGAATCTGCTAAAACTATTGTTCATTTTATGAAGTCGCATAATCGTAACGATGCTCTATTGATTGCTAATGTTTTTCATCCTTTTTACATTGATTATTATTTTAATAAGTACCACTCCCCTGTTAAATGCGATATATACGATTTAAGCAATGATAAAATAAAAGCCAATGAATTTGACAGTATGATTAGTCATACAGATAAAAAATATATTTTGCTTGCAAGTCTAAAAAATACACCATTTGAATATATTTCTATAATTGAAAAATATTTCTCTGTCTTAACATATTATGATGAGGGTAATGGGTACGAAATGTATATTTATTCGCGATATTCTCCTAAATATGTTAATATTATTGATAAAAAAATAAAATATTTCAAAAAATTGAATTTTAATGATAGTTCACAAAACAAAAAAAATAAAGGTTTAAAAATTAATCAAAATCAGGAATTTAGTCCGGGATTTACAATTAACACCGATAGTTTAGAGCTTAATGGATTTGAATTTGTATATTTTTCGGCTTCTATTAGTTCAGACTCAAGCAATATTAATCCATTACTTGTGTTTTCAGTAGAAAATAACAATAATACAATCTACTGGCACTCAATGTCTTCGTCCGATTTTATAAATCCAAATATAAAAGTCAATGAAATTTTTCACGGACTTCGTTTGACAAACACTAAATTACCTCAAAAAGGAGCTGTAATAAAAGTCTACATCTGGAATTATAATAAAAATAATTTTTACATTAATAATTTATCAATTCAAATAAGAGAAGGAAACAGATATATTTATAGTCTGACTCACGATTTTAATAAAAATGAGAAAAAATAATAAAGTTGAAGTATTAAAACCAAAAAAAAAACAATTTACATTATAAATTTTGATTAATCGTGCAGGTTAAAAGTACACGTTGCAAACGAGTGAAATGTGAGCTTGTGAAAAAACCTTCCAAAAGTCTAAAACTTCTTTCCTAACTACAAATATATAATATATTTATATTAATAATTATATATGTTAAAAAATATTTTTGTTTTTATCATTATCGGCATAACTTTGTAGGCTTAAAAAAATGATAACCAATAATATCATTAAAGTAAAAAGTTCAACACAAATATGATTACCAAATAAATTTGTAAATTTAATTAATAATAAATTTAAACTAAAAAAGTAAAAAAATGATTAGTAATTTATTCTGGATTGTTCCAATTGCATCAGTAATTGCATTAATGTTTGCATACTTTTTTTACAAACAAATGTTAAAAGAAAGCGAAGGAACAGAGACTATTAAAACAATTGCCTCACACGTACGAAAAGGTGCAATGGCATACATTAAACAACAGTACAAAATAGTAAGTGTAGTTTTTATTATTTTGGCAGCTATTTTTGCACTTTTGGCATACGGATTTCATTTACAAAATGAATGGGTGCCTTTTGCGTTCCTTACAGGTGGGTTCTTTTCTGGCTTAGCCGGATTTCTTGGCATGAAAACTGCAACTTATGCTTCAGGAAGAACAACTTATGCTGCAACAAAATCACTTAACAGTGCATTAAAAATTGCTTTTCGTAGTGGTGCTGTAATGGGATTAGTAGTTGTGGGTTTAGGACTATTAGATATTTCACTATGGTTTATTGTTTTAAATGCTGTTTATCCTTCATCAGTTGCCGGCGGTCATAATCTTATTATTATCACAACCACAATGCTTACCTTTGGTATGGGAGCTTCTACTCAGGCTTTATTTGCAAGAGTTGGCGGTGGTATATTTACAAAAGCTGCTGATGTTGGTGCCGACTTAGTAGGAAAAGTTGAAGCAGGCATTCCCGAAGATGACCCTAGAAACCCTGCTACTATTGCCGACAATGTTGGTGATAACGTAGGTGATGTTGCAGGTATGGGAGCTGATCTTTACGAATCTTATTGCGGTTCTATTCTTGCTACTGCTGCACTCGGTGCTTCTGCTTTTTTAACACTCGGCAACGAAATGCAATTTAAAGCTGTTCTCGCTCCTATGCTTATTGCTGCTGTCGGAATTATTCTTTCAATACTTGGAATATTTTTAGTAAAAACAAAAGAAAACGCTTCTCAAAAACAATTATTAAAATCATTATCTACAGGTGTTAACATGAGTGCCGTTTTAATTGTTGTTTTTTCATATTTTATTATTCGTTTCTTAGAACTTCCAAACGCATTAGGCATTTGGGGAGCAATGATTGCAGGTTTACTAACCGGTATTATTATTGGTAAATCTACTGAATATTATACATCTTCTTCTTATAAACCAACAAAGAAAATAGCAGAAAGTACAAAAACAGGTCCTGCCACTGTTATCATATCAGGTATTGGAACAGGAATGATATCAACAGCTATTCCTGTTTTTGCAGTTGTTCTTGGAATTTTATTTTCATTTTTATTTGCTTCTAAGTTCGATTTCTCAAATATAGGTATGGGTCTTTATGGAATAGGAATCGCTGCTGTTGGTATGCTGTCAACACTCGGTATAACACTTGCTACTGATGCTTATGGTCCTATTGCCGACAACGCAGGAGGAAATGCAGAAATGAGTGGATTAGGTGAAGAAGTAAGAAAAAGAACAGATGCTCTTGACTCTCTTGGAAACACTACTGCTGCAACAGGCAAAGGCTTTGCAATAGGCTCTGCTGCACTTACAGGTCTTGCTCTTTTGGCTTCTTATATTGAAGAAGTAAAAATTGGACTTATGAGAATTGGACAAAACGTTATTGAACTTACCAATGGTATTCAAATAGACACTGCAAAAGCAAATTTATTAGATTTCATGAACTATTACGAAGTAAATCTTATGAACCCTAAAGTTTTAGCAGGTATTTTTATTGGTGCGATGATGGCTTTTGTTTTTTCAGGTTTAACTATGAATGCTGTAGGAAGGGCTGCAGGTAAAATGGTTGATGAAGTAAGACGTCAGTTCCGCGAAATTAAAGGTATTCTCGAAGGCAAAGCTGAACCTGACTATGCAAAATGTGTTTCTATATCTACAAAAGCTGCTCAAGTTGAAATGATATTCCCTTCATTACTCGCTATTATTGTTCCTGTTATTGTAGGACTTATTCTGGGAGTTACAGGTGTTATGGGATTATTAGTAGGCGTATTAGGTACAGGTTTTGTTTTGGCTATATTTATGGCGAATGCAGGTGGTGCTTGGGATAACGCTAAAAAATATATTGAAGAAGGTAATCTTGGAGGAAAAGGTTCAGCTAATCACTCTGCTGCTATTATTGGCGACACAGTTGGCGACCCGTTTAAAGACACCTCAGGACCAAGTCTTAATATTCTTATTAAACTTATGAGTATGGTTTCTATTGTTATGGCAGGTGTTACAGTTGCTTGGCATTTATTATAATTTAATGTATAAAAAAAACTAAGTCTTTTATTATTATTCGTCATTGCGAACGAAGAGAAGCAATCTGTAAATCAATGGATTGCTTCGGTCGTTCCTCCCTACTAATGACAACTATTTTTTTTATTGTCATTTATTTTTGTGGGCACCCGATTTCACGGGTGGCTTACTCCTCGCAATGACGAAAATATTGAGTTTTTTTTCAAACACAAACTAAATTAAAATATAAACTTTTTTAAATAAGCCTTTCATTTATCGAAAGGCTTGTTTACATTTATACCGATTTTTAAATTTTGAGAAAAATAACTAAATGAGTATAAAAATTATAAAAAATAATTTTATCGATGCTAAAAATTTATTAAACGATTTTATTTCAAACGAAAATAATTTTTTAACTATTGAAAAGGCAGGCACCCTGTTTGTTAAAGCTGTGAAAAACAATAAAAAAATATTTTCATGCGGCAATGGCGGTTCAATGAGCGATGCCATGCACTTTGCAGAAGAGCTGACAGGACGTTTTAGAGATGATAGAAATCCTATCCCTGCTATTGCCATTTCAGACCCGTCACATATTACATGCACTGCTAATGATTATGGTTTTGACAAAATTTTTTCAAGATACATTGACGGTCTTGGACAAAAAGGTGATGTTTTGCTTGCAATTAGCACAAGCGGTAATTCAAAAAATGTTATTAATGCCGTTAATTCTGCACACGCCAAAGGAATGTCTGTTGTAGCTTTAACCGGCAAAGATGGCGGCGAGCTTGCAAAAATTACCGATATTGAAATTAGAGTACCTTGGACAGGATATGCAGACAGAGTTCAGGAGATACACATCAAAATTATTCATTCGTTAATCCATTATATTGAAACAAATATCTAAAAAAGTATATTTTATTTTTATTATTTATTTCTTTTTAGTAATTTAACAACTTAATTAATTTGTCTAATTATTAAATAATATGCTGAAAAAATTCCCTGTAATAATCTTTATTTCAATACTAATTATGGACGTATTACCATCGTGCTATGATAAAGATTTTCTTGATATTTCAGACTCGGTTCGATGGCAGCCTTCTTTCTCTTTGCCTGTTGGCAGCTCAACATTTGAAGTGAATAATTTCTTCGCTTCTCTTATTGACACAACTATTCTTAACGCATTAGATTCTTTCCCTGTTGAATTTAACGACAGCTTAATGTATGTATATCAAAAAAAAATACCTCTAGAAATTGATAGTTTAAACTACAGTTTTGAAGACATAACAGACGAATATGATAAAATTGACAGTATGCTTTTTAGAGTCTATGTTGAAAACGGGTTCCCTACAAATGCTGAAATACAAATTTATTTAGCAGACTCTGCCGATAATATTATCGACTCATTATTTACTATTCCTTCATCCAATTTTTTCCCTCCTGCAAGTGTTGATACTGATGAAAAAGTAATTAAACCATCAATTGGGACTATTGATGTTCCTTTTAATCGTGAAAGACTTGATAATATTAAAATTGCAAAGAATATTTTATTTAATGTAAATATTTCGGTAACAAATGATGATATTCAAATCGTAAAATTTTATTCTTCCTATAATATACTTGTTAAACTTGGCGTAAGAGTAGCCTTTCATATGGATATTTCAGGGTCAGAATTCGACTAATAACTATTAAAACAGATGAAACTTAAAATATATATCTTTATTCTACTTCTTTTTAATTTAATAACTGTTAAAGCTCAGGAAAGCAATACATTATATTTTATGCATGACATACCTCAATCAAACCTGCTAAATCCCGCAGTTCAACACAGATGTAAATATTTTATAGGTATTCCCGCATTATCATCAATCTATCTTGACTTTTCAACCGGCGTTACATATAATAATATTTTTACAAAAAACTCTGCTACAAATAAATACGACCCTGATATTGATAAATTAATAACTAAACTACATACAACAAATTATTTATCTGCATCTGTTAATGTAAGTCTCATATCGTTAGGCTATAGATATAAAGATGATTATTATTTTACTTTTGCTATATCTGATAAAGCATTTGTCAGAGCCGGATATCCAAAAGATCTGCTACGAGTTGCATGGCAAGGGAACACTCCTTTTGAAGGTGGAAGAGCCGGTTTTGATAATTTGAATGTTGATTTTAATTATTACCGTGAATATGCCTTAGGCGTTTCACAAAAAATAAATAATCTCACTATTGGTGTGAAAGGGAAACTACTTTTTGGGAAAGGCAACCTAACATCAAAAAAAACAGAAATAGGACTTTTGTCTGACGCATCAACTTTTGATATAACACTAAATTCTAATATCCAGATTAACTCCTCGTTACCAATAATTGTTACTCAAAATGCAGACAGCATAATAAACACAGCTGAATTTAACGATGATAAATCAATTATGGACATTATATTCAACAGAAAAAACTTAGGTCTCGCTGTTGATGCAGGTGTTATTTACGATTTAAACGATTATATTACTCTGTCGGCAAGTGTTATTGACTTAGGTTTTATCAGATGGAAATCTGATTTAAACAATATCTCACAAGATGGTACTTTTACATATACAGGTCCTGATAAAAACGATACTGACTTAGATAATTATTTCTCACAATTAATTGATTCTATACAAGATTCATTTATGCCTGACCCTATTACTCATAAATCTTATTTATCATCTTTATCAACAAAAATATACTTTGGCGGGATATATAAACTTACAAAAAAAATAAACTTTGGAGCATTAAGCAGAAGTGAAATATCTCACAATAGAGTTACTCAAGCATTCACTTTCTCGGCTAATGCAAATTTACTGAAATTTTTAAGCACAAGTGTTTCTTACACAATGAATGATAAGGGTTTTGATAATATTGGTGCGGGTATAGGTGTTAAAGTCGGGCCTTCCCAATTTTACTTAATAAGCGACAATTTGCCTATTTGGCTGCAAAACACAAATAATATTAATTTACGATTTGGGTTTAACCTGTTGTTTGGTTGTAAGAAAAAAAGCATATCAGATAGAATAAGTTGCCCTTGGCTATGGTATTAATTATTTCAAAACAAAAGTTATAAAGTTAAAAATAGAGAAGCACTGCCGCGCGTCTTTGCGTATTTATGGCAAAAAAAGACTTTTTGGAAAAGATTCAACCATAAAAAACCGCTAAACGGATTCTTTTGTTAGCTGTTTTGTTAAAAATTAATTAAGAACAAATTTTAATGTATATATGTTTATATAACAATCCGCTAAGCGGTTATGTCGTGAGAGATAAGACCACAAGTTACGCTTCGATAAACTTGCGCTAGGGATAAAAAGTTTAAAAATATAGCAATTTATAATATATGAACAAATTTATATTATTTATCCTTTTAATATTCACAATAAATTCACAAGCAGAAAACTCAAATTACAATAAAACATTCTCAAAAGATGATATAAAAATTGAATTTCAAAAAATAATTGTTCAAGATGTTGAGACCAACATAAAAATAACCATAGTCAATCCTAAAAAATTGGCATATTATCAAAATAAAGAAATAGAAATTTTTGTCAATGATAAACCGAATAAATATCAACTAACAGACAATCAAATAAATATTAAACACAAATTTCATTCAAAAGAAGAAATCCATATTAGGGCAGATAATTTTACTTATTCAAAACAAATAAATCCTATCCCTTTGTGGCTCTCAATTTTACCTCCATTAATTGCAATATTAATAGCATTGTTATTTAAAGAAGTTATAACAGCATTATTCCTTGGTATATTAGTTGGCACAACCACTATTTATTTTTATCAGGATGTATCTGTTATTGCTGCACTTTTTAAAGGAATATTTTCAATTGTTGACACTTATGTTATTAAATCTATGAATGATAAAGGACATTTGTCGATAATAGTATTTTCAATGCTTATTGGTGCAACAGTGAATATAATTACGCGAAATGGAGGAATGAACGGGATTGTGAATATTCTTTTAAAATATGCAAGAAGTGCTCGTTCGGGTCAATTAATTACATGGTTTTTAGGACTTTTAATTTTCTTTGACGATTATGCAAATACTCTTATTGTTGGCAATACAATGCGTCCGGTTACCGATAGAATGAAAATATCAAGAGAAAAATTAAGCTATATTGTTGATTCAACGGCAGCTCCTGTTGCGGCATTAGCTCTTGTAACAACATGGATAGGCATTGAACTTAGTTACATTCAAGACGGGATTTCCACAATTGGTATAAACGATAGTGCTTATGGTGTTTTTATCAGCTCATTAAATACTCGCTTCTATCCTATTTATACAATTATTTTCATGTTTATTTTAATTGTAATGAAACGAGATTACGGACCTATGCTTAAAGCCGAAAGAAAGGCAAGAAAAATTAGTGTTATTAAAACTGCTGAACAAAACTATAATAATAAAAATATAAAAAATAACAGCAAATGGTTTAATGCAGCCATACCTGTTTTGATTATCATTATAGGCACTCTTATCGGGCTTTTATACACCGGTTGGGATAGTGATATATGGAATAATGAAAATATCAAATTTTCATCAAAACTATCAACCTTTATCGGGCATTCCAATTCTTATCTCGCTTTACTTTGGGCATCACTATCAGGAGTAATAGCTGCAATTGCATTAACAATAGGTCAAAAAATATTAAATCTGCGTGAATGTGTTGACAGTTTAATAAGCGGTTTTAAAACAATGTTTAATGCAATATTAATTTTAATATTAGCATGGGCATTAGCTTTAATTACACAAGATTTACACACTGCCGATTTCATTACACAAAGCTTAATATATATTAAAATATCACCATATTTTTTACCAACCATGACTTTTGTTTTATCTGCATTAATATCCTTCTCAACAGGTTCGTCATGGGGAACAATGGCAATCTTATACCCGTTAATACTTCCGGCTTCGTGGTTAATATGCAAAAATTTCGGATTCAATTATGATGAATCAATAGCAATATTTTATAATGTAGTATCTTCAATATTAGCAGGATCTGTTTTAGGCGATCATTGTTCGCCCATTTCCGATACAACAATACTTAGCTCGCTTGCAAGTTCGTGTAACCATATTGAGCATGTGCGTACTCAACTGCCATACGCCTTAACAGTTGGTGCTGTCTCAATTGTGTTTGGAACAATACCTTCTGCTTATGGAATTCCTTCTTTAATTTTATTTCCTATTGGGATATTTGCACTTTATTTAATTGTGAAATTTGTTGGGAAAAAAGTAGAATGATCATTTTATACCAAACGGCTATCAAGATTATGAAAATAAAATTTATTGCTGATTTGATATCCTGTGTCCACACCGAAAAGACCTGACAGATTTGGATAATAAAAAATGTAAAATAAAAAAGCCTATCAAACTTTGACAGGCTTTTAACTCATTAAAAAAGTTAAAAAATAAATATTAAATTAATTTGACATTTATTGCATTTAATCCTTTTTTACCTTCTGTTAATTCAAATTCTACAACATCGTCTTCATGAATTTCATCAATTAACCCTGAAATGTGTACGAAGTACTCATTTTCTGAGTCTTCTTCTGCAATGAATCCAAATCCTTTAGATTCATTAAAAAATTTTACTTTTCCTTTTTTCATTATTATAAATTAATTATTAAAGTACAAAAATAGTGGTATTTCTTTACATTTAATAATTTTTTACATGTTTATTTAAAAAAATTCTATTTATTATTTAACAAATAGTTCAGTTATGAGTAATGACAGAGTATGTGGCACTTCGCCATCAACCCTAAAAAAGTTGATAAGAGTTGCAAACCTTAATATTAAACATCTTACCTGTCATTATTTATGATGCTTTGTTACTACTGTAGTTTTAAATTCTAATCGTTTCTAAACGTAATTGTTCCTGAAAATACTCATTTTTGATATGACTGATTGTTTCTTTTACGGAAATAATTTTGTCTGCCAAATAAGCTTTTGTCCCTGCAAAAGAGAAGCCATTAGTAAAATCTCCCTGAGCTGCATTAAATAAAGCTTCAGCAATGCAAAATTGAGATTTCTTATAATCACAAGTTTTCAAACATTTCCAAGAACAATTTATTGGCTTCTGTTTGCCTTGTTGAATTTCCTTAACAAAATCATTTGTAATTACTCTGCCGGGTAAGCCAACAGGACTGTCAATTATAGTGATATCTTCCTGAGAACAGGATATATAATTTTGTTTGAACTTTTCAGAAACATCGCATTCATTGGTTGTAACAAATCGTGTTCCCATTATTACTCCTTTTGCTCCGGCACTCATAATATCAAACATATCCTTTCCTGTATAAATACCACCTCCGGCAATAACAGGAATCTCTATTCCATATTTTTGTTCAAAGTAACCTATCTCATTTACCGTATCTTTAACAATTGATGATAATGAAATTTCTGAACTAATTGCATCTTCTTTCTTAAAACCCAAATGTCCACCAGCCAGAGGACCTTCTATAACAACAGCATCCGGTACACGATTATATTGCTCCGACCAACGACGGAAAATTAATTTTGCTGCTCTTGCAGACGATACTTTTGGAATAAATTTTGTTGCGGTGTTTTCCAAAAGATAAGTTGGTTTCTTCAGAGGCAAACCGGCTCCTACAATTACAACATCTATTTTTTCTTCAAATGCCACTTTTAATAAATCTTCATAATCTGAGACAGCCATCATAATATTAACCCCGATTATTCCTTTTGATTTTAGACGAGCTTTACGGATTTCTTTTATTAAAGCAATTTTATTCGATTCTCTAAAGTGTTTTTTATAATTTGGCTCTGTCATTCCAATACCTACTGCCGAAATAACACCAATACCCCCTTCGTTGGCTACTGCCGATGCTAATCCTGATAATGATACACAGACGCCCATACCTCCCTGAATAATTGGTAAAGGAACAGTTAAGTTCCCTATTTTCATTGCTTTCATACAAATCTAAATTTTAAATAAATAAAAAAACAAATTTATCAATTATTAACTTTTTAATAAAATTTTAGGGATTAGCTAATGGAAAATAGGTGTGTTATAAAAAATTAGTGGTGAAAATAATAAATTTTAGGGGTAAAAAACGGATTATATCAACTTAGTAAATTCATTGATATATTTTTGAGATACTATTGCAGAAAAATCTATATTTTTAAAGTATAACTTATAACCTTGTGAGTTTCCCTGTATTTCAACAATATGGTCAATGTTCACAATGAATGTTCTATGACATCTAAAAATAAAATCGTAATCTATAATTAATTCTTCAGCCTTTTGAAGAGTACTTCTAATCATTTGTTTTTTTACAATACCTTCATTTTCATAATAAACCTCTATATAATTATCTGCAGATTTAATTAATATCAATGA
>JAUVJB010000085.1 GCA_030592465.1 Bacteroidota bacterium
GTTCAGGTGCACAAAGTAGAGATGTAACTTACGCATTAGCAAATTATTTTAAATATTCACAATCAATTAATTATGTTCAAAAAGCTAGTTATACAAATACAACGTGGAAAACTCTATTAAAAGCTGACTTAAACCGTAGCAACCCTGTTTATTACTCAGGTTCAGGAACAAGTGGCGGACATGCTTTTGTTTGCGATGGATACAATGCAAGTGATGATTTTCATTTTAACTGGGGTTGGGGAGGCTCTGCTAATGGTTATTATGCTATTGGGAGTTTAAATCCTGCCGGATTTGATTTTAATGATGATAATGCTGCTGTAATCGGCATAGAACCTGCAGCAGCCGGTGAAGAAGAATTAATGTGGGTAAGAAAATTCACAGATTTCCCTGCTACTTCTACTTACTCTGCATATATATCAGCAGTTGATGCTAATGTTGCATGGGCAATAGGTAGAGACGGCTCAGGAGGAGGTGCAAACTATTGTGTATTTACAAAAACTACTGATAGAGGAGCTACCTGGACAGGTACTGAGGTAACCGAATTTGGTACAGCATTTTCTATGATTTACGGCATTAGTGATTCAACTGCTTATATTGCTGTTTGGGGAACAGGAGCAGATAATCATATTATTAAAACTACAGATGGCGGCACAAGTTGGAATTCAGTTCTGACTGGTGCAGGAGCTGCAAGTTTTTTTAATGTAGTTCACTTCTTTGATGAAAATAATGGTTTTGCTCAAGGCGACCCCGAAGGAGGCGAGTTTGAATTATATACAACTACAAACGCAGGTGTTGATTGGACAAGAGTTTCCGGAGCTAACATACCTGACCCTGTATCAGGTGAATATGGAATTACCGGCATGTACGATGCAGTTGGCAATACTGTTTGGTTTACTACTAATAAAGGTTACATATACAAATCAACTGACAAAGGTTTAACTTGGAATAAATATAATATTTTGCCTTCACCTTCCGGTGATACTTATATTGATGTTTCTTTTAGTGACGATGCTTTAACAGGACTTGCCATTGTTGATGACTATTATGGCTCTGCTGCTCATTACTATAGATACTCAACTACAAATGGTGGAGAAACATGGACAGAAGTAACTTCACCAACAGGTAATTTTTATAATTCAGATGTATGTGCAATTCCGGGCACTGTTAGTTCTTTTGTAAGTGTTGGTTCTGATTACCAAACACCGCACGAGGGAGTATCATATAGCACAGACGGCGGGCAAACATGGATAGATTATGCTGAGTATTATAAAAATTTCCAATTCCTTTCAGTTGATATGGTAAGTGAAACAAAAGGTTTCGCAGGTTCATTTTGCGGAGATTATAGTGATGGTATGTGGGTGCTTGGCGAAACAGGTTCTTCAATAATTCCTAATTTTGAAGCAGACAAGACTGATGTAGGTCTAAACGAAGATGTAATATTTACGAATACTTCAATTGGTGTAGCTGATAGTCTTCATTGGGATTTTGGTGCGAATGCAAGTCCTGCTACAGCAACAGGTTCAGGACCATTTACTGTAACTTATTCAGCAATAGGACAGAAAACCGTTAGTTTAATTTTATATGCAGATGGAGAAGAATACACGGAAATTAAAGAAAATTATATTTTGGTTTCACTTATGCCAAATGCAGACTTCACTTATGTTTGTGACAGTGTTGATAGTAAAATAGTGTATTTTACAAACACTTCAACAGGAACAAACGAATTAACAACTTATCATTGGAATTTTGGAGATGGTAGTTCGGGTGATGTCGAAAATCCAACACATACTTATTACATGGAAGATCATGAGTATGCTGTAAAATTAACTGTTAAAAATTCAGAAATTTGTCAGGATGATGCACTTATTGCTGTTACGACAACCTATGTTCCTCTAAATACAGAAACAGATATTACAGCTTTCTCATTTGCAGAACAAACAGGTGCTGCAACAATTAATGCTACAGCTCATACTGTTAATGTTAAAGTAACTTACGGTACTGATCTTACTAATCTTACTCCTACAATTAATGTTTCTGTTGGAGCACAAGTAAGTCCAACAACAGGCACTGCTCAAGATTTCACAAATCCTGTTACTTACATAGTAACTGCTGAAGATGGAACAACTACTCAAGATTGGACTGTTACTGTTACTACTCCTGAAACTTTTACTGTAACGTTTAATGTTAACATGAATGATGCTGAAAACTTTACTGCAGGTACAGATACAGTTAATATCACAGGAAGTATGGCAGGATGGGCAGAGCCCGGTACTAATGCAGATTACATTATGACTGACACTGATGAAGATGGTATATATACTATTGCATTAGTAATGGAAGCCGGCGATTATGAATATAAATATTTCATGAATTCAGGATGGACCGGCGGTGAATGGGAAAGTGGTTCTGACAGAACATTTACTGTTAGTGCAGATATGGTAATTGATGATGTATGGGGTAATCTTAATGCAATTGATGAGATGTCTATTAACGGATTAAATATTTATCCTAACCCGTCAAATGGAATATTCTTTATTAAATCTGAAAGAGCATTAAATACTCAATTATTTATTAGAGATATTAATGGTAAATTAATATTATCTCAAAAACTTAATTCAGATAAAAATATGGTTGATATTAGTAGTTCTCAAGCTGGCATCTACTTTATGCAAATGATTACTGACAATAATAAAATTATCAACTATAAAATATTACTTAAATAGCAGATAATTAGAAATTAAATAAAAAAAGCGGCTCAAATTTGAGCCGCTTTTTTTTTAGACTTTTCATCGTCCGCCGGCAGTCGGACAAGTTTTAGCCATTTAACAATATATTCAAGCTATTTTTCAGTAGAAGTCATCCAATGACTATCAATATTCATAAAGCACAGCTAATTCATCATTTACAAAATTCATTAATTTTTTTACATATTCATTTGAGAAATCAAATTTAATGCCTGCTGTTTCATAAATCTCAGGAATTGTAACACTATAACCTAATTTAAGTGCTTTTTCGTAATTATCAAGAGTTTTTTCAGGCTCTTGTTTATAATTACGCCAAATAGCAATAGCACCTAACTGAGCCATAGCATATTCAATGTAATAAAATGGGACTTCGAAAATGTGTAATTGCTTTTGCCATGTATTAGCAAAAAAGTTTTCACAACCGGTATAGTCAATAATATCGCTTCCAAACTCTTTGGCAATTTTTAGCCAGTTATCTTTTCGTTTTTCAATAGAATGTTTTGGATTTGTATAAATCCAATGTTGAAATTTGTCAACAACTGCAATCCATGGCAGAATGCTGATAATTCCTTCTAATTGATTTTGTTTAGCTCTAATAAGTTCTTCTTTATTTTCAAAGAAAAAATGCCAGTGTTCCATTGTAATTAATTCCATTGACATTGAAGCCAATTCAGCAACTTCCGATGGTAATTCTTTAAAGTCAACTAATTCGAGTGAGCTTGATAAAATTGAATGTGTAGCATGTCCACCTTCGTGAAAAATGGTTACTACATCGCGTAAATTTCCTGTTGCATTAGTGAAAATAAAAGGTATATTGCTTTCATATAAAGGATAGTTAAAACCACCGGGTGCTTTTCCTTTTCTTGAATCAAGGTCTAAAAAACCTAACTCATTCATTTTCGAAAGATATTCTCCATATTTTGGGCGCACCTCACTAAAGCACTTTACGGCCTTATTAATCAACTCATTGGTATCTTCAAATGGTTTTAAAGGAGGTTTTAAATTAATATCAACGTCTAAATCCCAAGGTTTTAGCACATCTAATTTTAAGCTTTCTTTTCTTTTTTTGTTTATTTTGTTAACTATTGGACAAACATTTGTTTTTATTGAGTTATGAAATTCAAAACAATCCTCAATAGTATAATCAAAGCGATTTAATTCGATAAATTTATAGTCGCGATAGTTTTCAAAATCAGCATTTTCTGCAATTTTATTTCTTTTTGCAATTAATTTAGTTAAGATGTTATTAAAATTATCAACTTCTTCTAATCTCCGGTTATTGATAAGAAAATAAACTTGTTCTCTAATATTTCTATCAGTATTTTTTAAGTAATTGGCTGCCTTTTGCAAAGTAATTTCTTCGTTATTGTAATTGATTGTCATGTTAGCAGCAATTGCACCATATTCTTGTTCTTCTTTTTGCAGCATAGCGAAGATTGGAATGTTCTCTTCGCGAAAAATTTCTAATTTTCTTTTTATTGTACGTATTGGAAGGTAATATTTCTTTTTATCAAGCTTGTCGATAAATCTTGATTCAATAAATTTTTTATCAAGGATATTTGAATATTTTGAGGTGTTTGGTTCAATTTCAGTTACAAAAAAATTAAAATCATCGGTTAATGATTTGTCGGTTGTGTTACAATTCATTTTAATATAACGCCATGCAAGATTTTCTTCTAAGACAGAATCTAATTCACTTCTGTCTTGCAGCCATTTTTCTAAATCGGTTATAGAATTAATCCTACGTTTTTCTAAATCAATAAAAAGGGATTCAATTGATTGCCACGATTTGATTTTTAAATCTTTTGAAACAAATTTTCTGTTTTGCATGCGTTTCTGTTTGTTCATTTAGCTTATTTTTAGTCACTTTTATTTTTTTGAAAAACTTTTCCAAAGTTTCAGACTTTGGAAAAGTTAAATAACATAAAATTGGTTATTCTTTCATTTGTAAATTTTATTATAAAACAAAAAAAGCATAACGAAAAAAGTCGCTATACTTTTTTATCAATATTTTATAAAAATTTAATTATCAGATTTTTCGTCTTCAATAATTTCTGCATCTTTAATATCATCATCGTTTTCAGGTTTTTCCTCATCAAGTTTAATCATTTCTAAACGAGACAAAAGATTATACCAGTTAACAACTTTTTTTATGTCAGAAACATACACTCTTTCTTTATCGTAGTTTGGTAACATTGTTGAAAAAAAATCTTTTAAATCATCGGCTGATGATTTATGACTGATTGCCGGTTTTCCTTCAAGTTTTTCAAACATTTTTATTAAAACATCTCCAAGAGGCATGTCTTTGTCGTATGTAAAAATTGCAATATCTTCTAAAGCACTGACTTTAGACGTTGCAAAAGCAGGGATTCTTTTTTTTGTTTCAACATTCTCAACAATTAAACCGTTTTTTGTGTGAGAAATAAGTTTATACAAACCTGCTTGTCCTGTAATTGATAAAATATCTTTTAAATACATGTTGTAAATTATTTTTGTACAAATTTAAAATTATGTTGCGAAATATTAAACTTTTTTGAAGATATAATTTTTAATTGATTGTAAAACAAATCTAATTCGTCAGATGACGAACTAAAATCTAATTTTTTTAATATTACTGACTTTATTGATAGATTCCGGTTACACCATAATTCTTTCTTTTTTAATTTTTGCGTAAGCATCATTAATTTTTTGAAATTTTTCTTTAGCATCTTTTTGAACATCTTCACCAAGATAATTTACTTTATCAGGATGATATTTTACAGCCATTTTGCGATACATTTTTTTTATCTCATCATTAGAAACAGATCTGTCAACACCAAGAATTTTATACGCAGAATCAATATTATCATAAAACATTGATTTTATTGATTCAAAATCGTTTTTATTAACCCCGGTATAATATGAAATTTTTTGAATAATTAACAACTCATTAGGATGAATTTCACCATCGGCTTTAGCAATGCCAAATAACAAATGAAGCATTTGCAAACGAGAAGAATAATCTAAGTTGTGTTTAATTTGAATGCAGACCTGTTCAACAGGAATATTTTGTTTGATAATATCACGAAGCATGTGAATAGCTTCTGCAGCAGATTCTGGTCCAAAAGTCTGAATAAGATATTTTTTTACATAATCGAGTTCCGATTTTAAAACCTTGCCGTCGGCTTTCATCACAGCTGCGATAAGTACTAACAACGATGCGGCAAAATCGCCTTTTGTTGTTGTTCGCGTTTGTTGTTGGTATCTTGTTATTTCTGCACTATCAATTGCAGAGCCAATGGCAAACCCGATTATTCCTCCAATAGGACCTAAAAAAGCCCAGCCTAATCCTCCTCCAATCCATTTTGCAAATTTGCCCATTGTAAACTATTTATTTTTGTTATACTTTGTGTTATTGTACTTATTATCATTTGACTTCGCTGCCTACCATGTAGAATTCCGACTTATTGGGAATTTTAACTTAGTCATTTAGTTGTCATTCGCTGCGCTGTCATTTGCTTCGCTGTCATTTGCTTCACGTCATTTGCTTCGCTGCCTGCCCCCGTGAAATTGTTTACCAAGTGAGATGTGAAGCATATTTCACGATGGCGAAGCAATATTTCTCAGGGGTCATTTAATTGTTTTGGCTTAATGACCATCAATGACTGAGTTTAAGTATAAACTTATTATGTAAATTTAAAACTTGTGGCAAAACTAATTGTTTATCATCATTTATAATAGTAAAATCCGAAAATTTTATTCTTTCTTGTTCAGATATCTGATTATTAATGCGTTGGATAATATTTGTCTTTGCTGCATTATCACGTGTTATAACTCTTTGTATTCTAATATTTTCGGGTGCAGTTACCGTAACAACATAATCCATCTTTTTATAAAATCCGCTTTCAATTAAGATAGCTGCCTCAAGAATAACATAGTTATAGTTTGTTTTATTTTGTGTGAAACGTAAAAAATTCTGCCATACTTCGGGATGTACTATCGAATTAATTGTATTTAGAGCTGTTTTGTCATTAAAAACAATGGTTGCAAGTAGTTTGTTATTAATTTCCGATGAGCTTAAATAAATATTTTCACCAAAATTATTGATTAATTTTTTTCTTACGATATTGTTGTTGATTAGTATTTTTTTTGCTTCAATATCTGCATTATAAATAGGAATGTTTAAATGCTTAAAAATTTCGCAGATAATTGTTTTACCTGAGCCAATACCTCCTGTAATACCTATTTTTAGCATTATTTCTCAATTATATATTCGACTTTTGTTGGATTAAGTTGAAGTGATTTAATATTTTCGGGTAATTTTGATATTTTAATTTCAATTTCTTGATCATTAGTATTAATTGAATCATAGTTAATTAAAATTTCAAAATCTTCCGGAACAATTTTATTATAGTTACTTAACGACACAAGATAAGAAACTGTAATATTTTTTGGGAAGAGTGTTAATGATAAGCTGTCCGGTAAATTTAAAACTGTTATAGGTATTTGAAAATTGGCTTCGGTAAATTTCTCAACAGGTATGTTTACTACAACTTGATTCTTTGAAAATTTAACTTTGTTAATCTTTTTCAGGAAAATATTTCTTTTAATAGGTTTGTTGATGTTTTCAAATTTTTTATATATAGTTGAAACGGAGCTGATTGTATCAAGTGTAGTGTTTAAGCCTTTTATCTTAATACTGTCGGGTGTACATGTAATTTCATCGGTCAGCTGGCATTGTATCTCATAATTGACACTGACATTAGGTGTTACAGCAACTTTTTTGGTAATAAAGTTAGCAAATCGAAAATATATTGTATCAGGCAAAATCTCAATAATTTTGATTTCAGAGGTTATCTGCTTATTAAGTTCGCTTTTATGATTTTTTGTTACAAGATAGAAATATGATTTATCATTCTTTTCAATTTTTTTTGAAAACGATTTCAGATTAACAATCAATGGGAAAGAGTGTTGTGTTAAATTAAATTCTAATAAACGATATCCGAATGAGTTTATTTTTAAAGTAAGATTTGTTGGAAGGTCGCTTATTAATATTTTATTTTCAGGATAGTTAATATAGCGAACAGGGTACTCAATGCTAGTTGTGTAATTTTTGCTTAAAGCATTAATAAACCAAAAAAAGGTTGCTATACCAACAAAGATTAAATAAATTAAGATTTTTTTATCAAATCGTTTAAAGTATTTTTTTCTTAAAAATCTGCTATATGTTTTTAACTTGTCCAACTTTAATATTTAATAATTTAGATTCTATATTTAATATTTAAGAATATAACAATGAATCCATTTTGAAAAGGACTGTTAGGTCTCAATGATTTAAAATTATGACTTTCATTATGGTTTAAGTTTTGTAAATAAACCTTTTTGAAATTTATTTAGTGCTTGAACGAAAACTAAGTCATTTATTATTATTTGTCATTGCGATCCGCCAGCTGGCGGAGAAGCAATCTGTAAATCAATGGATTGCTTCGGTCGTTCCCTGTTAAATATTGCTTCGCAATTTCACTGGGTAAACCTCCCTCGCAATGACGATAAATATTGAGTTTTCGTTCAAGCACTATTTATAAATCAATAGCCCAACCATTCACTCTGTGAATGGCTGGGATTAAAAATTTAGTAATAGCAAAAGATACCACGCTTATTGTTTAAGTTTGTAACTCAAGCCTCTTATAAAAAATTAAATATGGTTTAAGTTGCAAACTTAAACCGGTGTTGTCATAAGTAGAGACGAGTATATGTCTGCCTATAATTTTTATAAGGGCATAAAACCCCCAATTCTAATATTTATTAATTCTTCGCTGACGGCTCGGTTGTAACGAATGCCGGCCGGAGATAACAATATAACAATTGAACAATCCGTCGGCAGTCAGACAAGTTTTAGCCATTTAATCCCGATGGGTTATTTATTTTTTATCTTCTAAAGCTGAAGAGTCTTTTATAAGTCCTGATTTATCAACTTTGATTCTAACATTATCTGCTATTTCCAGTGTTATAGTATTTTCTTTTATATCTGTAATTTTACCGTAAATACCGCCAACTGTTAATACTTTATCACCTTTTTTTAGTGCTTCCCTGAAATTACGCACTTCTTTTTGTTTTTTAACTTGTGGTCTAATTAAAAATAGATAGAAAATAACGATAATTACTAACAGCATAATAAATGATCCGCTTGCATTGCCTTTGCCTCCATCTTGTGAAGCCATTAATAAGATGTTTAATAATTCATTCATAATTTAAAAATTTAAGGTTACTAATTTAGTTTAAAATTTATTTAGGAACAACTACCTCGGCAGTTATTGATATTTTATTTCTATTTGGCTGTGTATTAGACCAGATAAATATTATTTTGTGTTGCATACCTGTGCGACGTTCACTATTAAAAACAACTTCAATCTGACCTTCTTGTCCTGGAGATAATGGGTCTTTAGAGAATTTAGTAACAGTACATCCACAACTTGCTTTTACTTCTCGAATAATTAAATCAGAACCTCCTTCATTTTTGTATTTAAAAGTATGAGACACTTTTTCGCCTTGAATTATTACACCAAAGTCGAATGTTTCTTTATCAAATTTTATTTTTGGTAACGAACTTTCATCAAATTTACCTGATGCTGTAATGGGGTTATTTACAATATCTGTAGTTACTTGTTTCTTTTTATCTGAAGTTTTATTGTTATTATTACAACTTGAAATCAGAAAGAAAACGATTAATAATAATGATAAATTTATTTGTTTCATTTTAATTTAAAGTTAAGCTTATTATTATTATTATATAGTGATAAATATACACTATTTACAACTATGCAAATTTAAAAAATAATATCTAAAAAATGTATGAGTTCAGTATAAAAAGGGTGCTTTCGTCATTGCGATCCGCCAGCTGGCGGATCGGCAATCTCAATCGTCTGAAATACAGAGACATAGATTGATTCGTTCCTCGCAATGACGTACTTTTTTACCTTTTTAGACTGAACTCATATATGAGTCCGGTTTAAAAAGGTCATAATTTTTATCCGTCAGCTGACGGATTGCGTTGATTATAAAAAAGTTAAAAAATATACATAAATTAATGTAATTCACTTGTAATTATGTGTATAACTTTATAAACTAATCTCATATATTATTATATCAATCCCCTTCCTGTTTTAATAATTTTATTTTCGTTTTGTAATTGGTTAATAATTTTATCAAGAACGCCATTAATAAAAACATTGCTTTTTTGAGTGCTGTAGAATTTGCTGATTTCAATATATTCATTTAATGAAACTTTTATCGGTATAGAAGGAAATTCAACAATTTCAGTAATAGCAGCCTCCATTATTAATTTATCCATAAAAGCAATACGTTCAAAATCCCAATTTTTTGTAAATTCACTAATAATCTCTTTGTTTGTTTCGTGATTTGATATGGTTTTACGAAATAAAATTTTTACAAAATCTCTATCATCTTCATTTTTAAATAAGTGCATCAGAGATTTATATTCATCATCATTTTCTTTAAAACCGGTTATTGTTTTAATAATCATACTTGTAACAAACTCAATATCATCGTTCCAATAAATGCTCTTTTCTTCAATAATTTGAGAAACAAATTCTGAATTAACAATAATTTCAGCAAAAATATCAATAACTAATTGTTTATCATCTTTATAACTATTTTGTCCGTTATTCGTGTATGCTTCATAAAAGCCTGACTGTTTAATGTTATTATAAAGTTGTTTAATTAGTTCAGGGTTTTCTACCCAGTTTAATTTATTGTTTAAAATGTATGAATTAAGATTTTTGTTTTTTTCTATTTGTTTAATTAATTTATTATCAATAAATTTCGTATTCGGATTTAAGTCTTCAGGCAAAGGTATTCTTTTTTGCTTTGCTAAGTCTATTTTATTTTCAGCATAATTTCTTATATCAATAATTAAAAGTAATAATAAGTAATACAGATTGTGGGTTTTGTTTATACTGAATAATAAATCATTTTCAAATTTAGTAACAGACTTGTCGTCTGATTTAAAATAAGCATATAACATCATTAATGCTTTTATTCGCAATAAATGCCTGCTAATCATAGAAATAGAACTTTAAGTAAAAAAATTTAGCTTGTAAAATTAAACTAATTTTACTACATAATTGTTATAAATATAAAATAATTTAATATTTAGTCTGCTCCGAAAAGCCGATAGGCGGGTAATACGTCAGCTGACGGGAGACTAAAAGCTACAAGCCTGTACGTCATTGTAATAAATTCGATATGCGGATAGAAATTGTTTCGGATTAGTTTCAATATTAAAAAAAATATATTTAAAAATGTTTTAATAGTAATTTGTTTTTAAAATTTTTTATAAATTTGCGATTATAATTTTTAATTTTCACTTAATATTAATAATGATGGAAGGACACGAAAAAAAAGAAAGAGATGAAATTTTTTCGAAAGCTGTTAGAGCAGGGAGACGAACTTATTTTTTCGATGTTAAAGCAACTCGTAAAAATGATTATTATTTAACTATTACTGAAAGTAAAAAACAATTTGATCAAGATGGTCGCTTTCATTTTGAAAAGCACAAATTGTTTTTATACAAAGAAGATTTTGAAAAGTTTGCACAAGGTTTAGATGATGTTGTTGATTTTATTAACAGTAATCAACCGGAAATTACTGAAAGCAACAAAGATGAAAAAGATTTAATTGATGAGTTTACTAATGTTAAATTTGAAGATTTGAATGATAAAGAGTAATTCAAC
>JAUVJB010000254.1 GCA_030592465.1 Bacteroidota bacterium
AAATTCTAATATCAACCCTTCTGTTTTTAATTTTTTGTGTTTCTGTTTCTTCATTAAAAGATTTGCTTTCTCCAAAGCCTTTAATTATTGAACGTCTGGTATCAATATTTTTATCAACAAAAAACTTTAAAATTGAGTTAGCTCTTTTTATTGATAGATTAAGGTTGTAGTTTTCTTCTCCTTGAGTATCAGCATATCCATATATTTCGATTCCAAGTGATGAATTATTAATTAATAATTTTGATATTTGGTTCAATTTTGATATATATTTTTTATTAATTAAGAAATCGTTTTTATAGAAGTATATATTATATTTTAAAATAATTTTTCTGTCGCTCTCTTTTGAAGCTCGCATATTTAATCCCGAATAATCAGGAATCTCTTTAATGTTTTCAGGTTCTGATTTTCTGTAATTGCTTATAATTTTATTTGTAGTATATGCTCTTTTTTTATTGGTTTTTGTATATAGAGTAGGGACAGTATAAATTGTATCATTATCAATAATAAATGGTTGTAAATTATTTTTTTCATTGTCCACTGCATAAAAATACGATTGTGAAGATTTTTCGTTGTAAAGAGTGTTCTCGTCTAATATCTGCAAAGATACAGTATCAGTAGTCTCAATAGCCTTTCCAATTAAGGAAAACAATCTGTCGTAATTTTGTGTTACTTTAAAACTGTCTGTTTTTATTTTGTCAGTTTGATTGAGCCGTTCAATTCCAATAGAATCAGTGGTGTTAATGATGTCTTCAACAAGTTTGAGAAGTTGACCATAGTCTTTTGTACCTGTGGTGTTTAATTTTAAGATAGAATCAGCAAAGGGCGTTTTGTAAATATCGTAAAAAGTATTATTAACAGACACTGTTTCACCAACTTTTTTACCTAATGTTGTAATTGGCTTTAAGTGAATTTCTTGAAACAGTGCGTAAAAATATGTTTGATTTGGTATGTATATATTAATTCGTTGTGGCATATAATTTTCTGCTTCAATTATCATATCATAATTTTTGTCAGGCGGGAAAATTAATAAATATTTGCCTGTTTTAGGATTCGGGTTATAAGCATATTTAATTTTAGTGTTTGTTTTTTTATCAATAACTTTAATATCAGCACCAATCGGTTTTAGCGGATTGCCTGCGAGTATTGTACCATTTACTAATGTTAAGGGTATTAAACCTTTAAGATTCACTTTATAAATATGAGTATTTATAAATATATTGTTTTGTGTTGATGAATAGTATCCCGATTGTCCGTCAGCTGTTAAAACAAAATATATATCATCTTTTGTTGTATTTGGGAAACCAATATTTTCAGGCTGTAACCATTTATTTTTTTTGAAGTTTGATTTAAAGATATCATACCCGCCAATAGTATTATGTCCGGTTGAGCTAAAATACAATGTTTTTCCATCAGGGTGAATAAATGGAGAATCTTCATCATAAATGGTGTTAATAGTTGAACCTAAATTTATTGCTTTACCCCATTCACCATTAGATTTTTTTGTTGATTTGTAAATGTCTCTGCCTCCATAGCCATCGGGTCTGTCGCTTGAGAAATATAATTGTTGCCCATCAGGAGTAATGCTTACTTTACCCTCGTAAAATTTTGAGTTAATATTTTTGTTTAACTTTTTTAAATTAAAACAATTCCCATTCATAAACTGACAAGTATAAATGTCTTGTCTTTTATTATTGCCAATATTTATGAATAATTGTGTTCCATCGGCAGAAAGACCTGATAGAGAAATGTTTACTTTCTTATCAGAATAAGGAATTATGAATTCCTTAGGATCGCTCCAAACTCCATCATTATTATATGAATATAGAAAATGTTTTTTTATTTCTGAGTTCTTGGGATTAATTTTAAAATTATCGTTATCGTCTATAATTCTTGTAAAAAACATTATGCTTTCGTCTGCTGATATCAAAGGATTAAATTCAGAGTTTTTAGTAGATATTGGATAACCGACATTTTCAATGTCTGCATTAAATTCTTGTGAGGTGATTTCCTTTGCATTCTCGCAAATTTTAATCATGCGTTTTGCATATACTATATATGTATCATTTTTACCTGCAAGGGCAAGATATTTTTTGAAATTTGTAATTGCTCTATCAAATTGATAATCTAAATGATAAAGGGTACCCAAATCTTTATATACTATTTTTGGTTCTTCTATGTTTTTATCTTTGCTTACTTCCTCAAGGTAAGGAATAGCATTAACTTTTTGGTATTTTGAGTTTAAATAACAAGCTCCAATTTTATATTTAATAACATTATTGTTTGGGTTTACAGTATCTAACTGAAGAAAAATTTGCAGTGCTTTACTATATTCCTCGTTGTTAAAAAATTTTGTTGCCGTTTTTAATAGTTTGTGTGTATTAATATCTGTATTTTGAGCAAATATTTGTAAATTTACACCCAAAATGAAAACGGTTGTTAATATAAAAATTAATTTTTTCACTTTTTTTTTCTAAGATAATATTTTTATTTTTATTTTTAATTATTTTTACGTTAAATGTTAAATATATTTGTTTTTCGCATTTTTATCTTACACTAAAATTTTTTTAAATAAAAAATAATAAGGAAAATTTTATTATAATTTATAAATAATTTTTGAATAAAAAAATTATTTTTGTAAATTCATAACTTAATTTTATTAAGGTTTTGTGAAGAAATAGGATATGCAGAATTAACGAAGTTGTTTTGTTCTTTTTCAATGCATAAAAACTGCTAATAATGGGCACTATTTATCCCGAAGTATCGGGATTATAAGGCAGAAAAAGGACAAAAGAACAAGTTAAAATGTATAGGTTATTTTTTTACAATGCCTATGTAAATTAAAACAAAAAAAATATTAATACAAAATTATAATTGTTATTATTGGTTTATGTTTTTTAAATAATGTTAAATAATTAAATTAATTGCTGATGAAAAAATTTTTTATTCTAATAATGTTGGTCAATATGTATCCATTAATTTTATTTTCGCAAGTTGATGATACGCAGGCAAGTCCTGACACAAGTTCAACATTAATCGTAGCAGAGAATCAAGAAGCTGAAGTAGCTTATAATAATGGTACAAAGTTCCTTAGTGAAAATAAATTAAGAGATGCTTTAACGTCTTTTGACGAAGCAATAAAATTAAAGCCCGATTTTGATAAAGCTTATTTTAACAGAGCTAGTGTAAGAACCCAATTAGGTGATTATCAGGGGGCTATTAATGATTTTAATTTTGCTGTTGAGTTAAATCCTGATATGGCAAACGCTTATTATGGTAGAGGATATGTTAAATATTTGAAAAATGATTTTAAGGGTGCCGTTAATGATTTTAAGAAGGCGGTTTTGAGAGGCTATAATGAGCCAAATGCTTATTATTATAGAGGTGTTGCAAAATTCCAATTAAAAGACTATCAAGGAGCTGTTGATGACTTGTCTATAGCAATATCTAAAAAATCAGATTATGTTTATGCATATAATGATAGAGGTAGTGCCAAACGAAAACTTAAAGATTACAAAGGATCCATTGCTGATTATAATATGGCTGTTAAAATTGATCCTACCATGTATATTGCATATAATAACTTAGGAAGCGTTAAAAGAAAGATAAAAGATTTGCAAGGAGCAATATTAGACTATAGTCTTGCTATTAAAATAAAACCCGATTATTACATTGCATATAATAATAGAGCAAGTGTGAAGTATGATTTAAAAGATTATAAAGGAGCCTTAACTGATTACAATAATGCTTTATTCATTAAAGAAAATTATGAATTTGTTTATAATAACATAGGTACGGTTAAAATGAAGTTAAAAGATTATAAAGGTGCTGTTGAAGCATTTAGTAAGGCAATTGAGATTAATAATAATTATGGTGTTGCTTATTTGAATAGAGGTACTGCTAAAGAAATGTTGAAAGATCCTGATGGTGCTCATTCTGATTGGAAAAAAGCAGCAGAGCTTGGAATTGAAAAAGCAAATTCATTTTTAGAATAAAGTAAATGGATTTTAGATTTTAGATTTAATTTAGACACGCAAGAGATGATTTTATAATGAAATTTGAAACTTAAAATTAAAAATTAATGGTATCCTCTCAAAAAGCAATGGTAATTTATAGTAAAGATAATCCCGAAGCTTCGGGATTGTCTCTACTGTGCTTTAAACCTTAAATTAGCATCATTTTTTGAGAGGATACATAATAACAATATAAATAACTAAATATGAACCGAATACAAAAATATAAACAGATGAAAAAGATTACAACCTTAATAACTCTATTTTTTATAATAATTTCA
>JAUVJB010000146.1 GCA_030592465.1 Bacteroidota bacterium
AAGTAACGCCACAGAATTACACGGGGATTTAAAACTAAAACATTATCTCATTATTCAAAATTGATTTATCTTGAAAAAATTTACAAAAATCCTTAAATATGTAATACCTTACTGGAGAAAAGCAGTTTTAAACGTTACATTTAATTTACTGTCAATTGGTTTTTCATTAGTTTCAGTAACAATGGCAATTCCTTTTTTAGGAATTCTTTTCAAAAATGAATCGATTGTTAACTCAGTAAAACCTTTTACTTTTTCAGTAGCTTCAATAAAAGAATATTTTTATTACTATCTAAGCCAAATGATTATTGACAAAGGTCCTGCTATGGCATTGTTTTTTGTTAGTATTTTAATTGTTTTAATGACTTTTTTTAAAACATTTTTTAAATACCTTGCAATGTATTTCTTATCACCAATAAGAAACGGAGTAGTTCGAGATATTAGAAATTCTATTTATACCAAAACTTTACATTTACCACTTTCGTATTTTTCAGAAGAGCGAAAAGGAGATATAATCTCCAGAATGACGAGTGATGTGCAGGAAATTGAATGGTCAATAATAAGCTCGCTTGAGATGATTTTTCGAGACCCTGTTTCAATAGTAATTTATCTTGGTGCATTATTTTTTATGAGTACTAATCTTACTTTATTTGTTATTGTTTTACTACCATTAAGTGGTATTATAATAGGACAATTAGGGAAAAAATTAAGAAAAAAATCATTTATAGCTCAAACAAAAATGGGTTCCATTCTATCAATTATTGAGGAGACTTTAGGTGGACTTCGTATAATTAAAGCCTTTAATGCAGAAACAAAAACTTCAGATAAATTTTATAGGGAAAATAACTCTTACACTAAAGTAATGACAAGCATGTTGCGTCGTCGTGATTTGGCAAGTCCTTTAAGTGAGTTTCTCGGAACTGCGGTTATGGTTGTTATTATGTGGTATGGTTCATCTTTAGTGTTAGATGATAAAAGTGCATTAACATCTCAGGAGTTTATCGGATATTTAATGTTATTTTATTTACTTATTGCTCCTGTTAAATCTTTCTCAGCAGCTTTCTATAATATTCAAAAAGGCATGGCTTCAGCCGATAGAATTGATGCAATTCTATTATCAAAACAAGAGATTAAAGAAAAAAGTAATGCAAAATCAATTAAAGATTTTTCTGCATCAATAGAATATAAAAATGTTACTTTTAGTTATATAAAAGACAAAGTTTTAAAAGATATTAATATTAAAATTGAAAAAGGAAAAAAAATTGCTCTCGTTGGACAGTCCGGTTCAGGCAAATCAACTTTAGTTGATTTATTACCGCGTTTTTATGATGTCTCAAAAGGTGATATATTAATTGACGGTGTTTCTGTTAAAGATTATAAAATTTTTGACCTTCGCAACTTAATGGGTAATGTTAATCAAGAATCAATTCTTTTTAACGATAATGTTTTTAATAATATATCTTTTGGTGTTGAAAATGCAACACAAGAACAAGTTATTGAAGCAGCTAAAGTTGCTAATGCTCATGAGTTTATTGAAAAAATGCCCGAAGGATATCAAACGAATATTGGTGACCGTGGCAGTAAACTTTCCGGTGGTCAGCGACAAAGAATTAGCATTGCTCGTGCTGTGTTAAAAAATCCGCCTATTATGATTCTCGATGAGGCTACTTCTGCTCTTGATACTGAATCGGAACGTTTAGTTCAGGATGCTCTTGAAAATCTTATGAAAAATCGAACTTCTATTGTTATTGCTCATCGTTTATCAACTGTAGTTAATGTTGACGAAATTTATGTTTTACAAGATGGTGTAATTATTGAAAAAGGTAAACATAAAGATTTAATAAAGCTTGATGGTGCTTATAAAAGACTTTATGAACTTCAATCGTTTTCATAGTTAGTATTTGCAAGAAAACGCCAATAACTGCGTTATACTTGTCTTAAAAATCAGTCATTTACTTTAGTAAACTCCTGATTTTTATCCGCCAGCTGGCGGATCGCAAGCCTTGTTCTTGACGTTTTCTTATCAAACACTTATATTTCTATGAGTTTTCTTTCTGACTCTAGTTAATGTAATTTCTTTCTTTTTATCAGATAAGACAATAAAACGTCTTTAAAGTCAGCATTGATATCTGCTTCAACTAAGTCGATTTTATATTGACCACATTTTAATTTTATTTGGGTATAATAATCGTTTATGCTTTTTGTGTAATCGTTTCGCACATCGTTTGGATTAAATTTTAGGCTCTCTCCTGTCTCCATATCAATAAATTTATATGGTCTGTTTTTGTATTGAAAATTTTGTTCAAGTTTTTTATCAATAACATGAAAAAGAATTACTTCATGTTTTTTATAGCGTAAATGTTCAAGTGCGGAAAAAATTTCATCAGGATTTTCACTGTCCATCATATCACTAAATATAATAATTAACGAACGTTTGTGTATATTCTCTGCTATTTGATGTAAAGTTTTTGAGCCTTTTGTTTTTTTGTTAAATTGCTCATTATCAGCTAATAACAAACTGCTAAGTTTACTATATAACATTTTTGAGTGCACTGACGATAAGCGGGCATTAGTATGAAGTTCAATATCATCTGAAAACAATGTCAAGCCTACGGCATCTCTTTGTTTTCTCAATAAATGAATTAAAGCAGCAGCACAATAAACCGAAAACGATAATTTGTTAATTCTTTTATCGTTATTTGGAAATAACATTGATGATGATGTGTCAATAATAATATGACTTCTTAAATTTGTTTCTTCTTCGTATCGTTTAACAAAGAGTTTTTCTGTTCTTGCATATAATTTCCAGTCAATATGTTTTATTGATTCCCCTTTATTATATATACGATGTTCGGCAAACTCAACAGAAAATCCATGAAAAGGACTTCGGTGTAATCCTGTTATAAAACCCTCAACTACTTGTTTTGCTATAAATTCAAGATTATCAAACTCCTGAAGTTGCTGTATGTCAATAATATTTTTCAAAATGAGGTATTAAATGTTAATAATCAACGAATTTTGTAATTAATTTTTACTTTCTAAAAATATAATTACAAAATTGCGTATATTTAGCAATTAAACAAATTTTATTCAGGTTAAAAATAAATACATAAAAAAATGGTTAGAAAAATTTTTACATTATTGCTGGTAGTTTTATTGTTTTCATGTCAAAACAATAATAATAAGATGAAAATACCTCAGAAATCAAAAATTTTTGGGCTTGCAACACCAATTTATCTTAATCAAGATAAAACTATTATTCATTTATCTGATTTTTTTCTTGATGTTACAAAAGTTGATTCAATTAAAGTTGATAGTAATTTATTAACAAATCTGGCATCTGACAAAAAATCTTTAACTATTAAAACAAAAAATAATAGTTTACCTCAACTTTCTTGTCTTAATATTTGGTCTGATGGATTTAGGTATGATATTCTTGTTAAAAAAACACGTAAAATAAATTATAAAATTCAATTTGATGCTAATGGTAAAAAATATTCAAAAGTACAAATTGCAGGAGATATAAACGGATGGAATCCTAAAGCAACCAATTTAACAAATAATAATGATATATGGCAAACCGAGCTTAGTTTAAATCCGGGTAAATATAGTTATCAAATTGTTTTAGACGGCAAATGGATGCTTGACCCTAATAATAAAGATTCTGTTGATAATAACCAAGGTGGTTTCAATTCGGTTATGAAAGTAGGAAATTTTAATCCTGAACTTTGCCCTGAGTTGTACACTGAAAATTATACAGATAAAGAGATTAATATAGCTTGTAATAATAAAGTTGATAAATTTTATGTCTTTTGGCAAAATTTTAAATTATCAGACAGATTTGTTAGGAATGACAGTAACACAATAAGCATTACAATACCTGAACAGGCAGAAAATTATAAACGTTCATTTATTCGAGTTTGGGCTTATAACCAACATGGCGCTTCAAACGATATTTTAATTCCTCTTGATAATGGAAATGTAATAAGCAATACAAAAGAACTTACCCGAAGTGATAAGCAGGCATTAGTCATGTATTTTTTAATGGTCGATCGTTTCAATAATGGCGATAAAAATAATGACCATCTTTTAAAAGACCCTGATGTTTTACCTAAAGTAAATTATTTTGGTGGTGATATCGCAGGTGTTTTACAAAAAGTTAAGCAAGGTTATTTTTCCGACTTAGGCGTAAACACTATTTGGATATCACCCATTGCACAAAATCCACTTGGAGCTTATGGAGAAAATTCTGACCCTCACACAAAATTTTCAGGCTATCATGGTTACTGGCCTATTTCTTCATCAAAGGTTGATTATAGGTTTGGCACAAGTGACGAACTTAAGAATTTTATTAACATAGCTCATAAAGATAATTTTAATGTTCTTTTAGATTATGTTTCAAATCATGTTCATAAGAATCATCCTTTATATAAACAACATCCTGATTGGGCTACTTCATTATATCTGCCTGATGGAACAAAAAACCTCGAAAAATGGGATGAATACAGGTTGACAACTTGGTTCGACACTTTTTTACCTACATTAGATTTTTCAAAACCTGAAGTTGTTGATTTAATGACCGATTCTGCTGTTTATTGGATAAAGACTTTCGACTTCGACGGATTTCGTCACGATGCTACCAAACATATTCCCGAAGTCTTTTGGCGAACTTTAACTAAAAAACTTAAACTCCAAATACCTGCAAGCAAAACTATATATCAAATTGGCGAAACTTATGGAAATAGAGATTTAATAGGAAGTTATGTAAATTCGGGTGAATTAGATGCTCAATTTGATTTTAATGTTTACGACGATGCTGTTGCGGTTTTTGCTAAAGATGACCAATCATTTGTGCGATTAAAAAATTCAATACTTCAAAGTTTTTTATACTATGGTGATCATAATCTGATGGGTTATATTACAGGAAATCAAGACCGTGGACGATTCATATCTTATGCAAGCGGCGATTTATTATTTAACGAAGATGCTAAAAAAGCCGGATGGAATCGTGATATTGAAGTTACTAATACTGTTGGTTATAAAAAACTTACTTCATTAACTGCTTTTATTATGACAATACCCGGAGTGCCGGTTATTTACTATGGCGATGAAATTGGTATGCCCGGAGCTAACGACCCTGACAATAGAAGAATGATGCGTTTTGATAATTTAAAACCCGAAGAAGCTAAGGTGAAAGAAATTACTACAAAATTAATTCATTTACGACGAAATAATTTATCGCTTATTTATGGAGATACTAAAATTCTTAAAACATCTGATAAGACTTTTGTTTATTCGAGAACGTATTTTAATAAAATTGCTGTCATAGTTTTTAATAAAGATAATATTGAAAAGAATATTTCGTTTAATATACCCGAACAGTTTGAAAATACTAATCTAAAGTCAAATTTTAATTCGGATTTTAGTCTTGAGAAAAATAAAATAAATATTAAATTGCAAGCTAATTCGTTTGAAGTACTAACTAATTAGTGCCGGCACGAAAACCCGTAAAATTTTAGTTGTGCTGTCATTTCGAACGAAGTGAGAAATCTCATTCAACTTATATACACTATGTTATGAGATTTCTCCTTTTAGTCGAAATGACAAAATGGGCGTTTTCGTGCAAACACTAATTAGAGTCTGTCTATAAAGTTATTGAAATTTTGTTTAAGTTGTCATTTCGAGCGATAGCGAGAAATCTCATTCAACTTATATACGTTCGCTCTTTCGGATTTAAAATCCGAAAATTCTGTGTTGCTTTCATTTATTTATACTTTCGGATTACAAATCCGAAAGAGCAGCATACTTTTTTATGTTTAATATAAAAATCAAAATTCAATTATGAAAATTATCAAAAAATTATTTTTAATAATAATTGCAATAGCAATTGTTTCGTGTGTAAACAATAATAAAGGAAAATTATCAAAGGTAAAACACCCTGATTGGGCGTACAACAAAAATATTTACGAAGTAAACATTCGTCAATATACTGATAAAGGTAATTTTAAAAGTTTTGAAAAACATTTGCTGCGATTAAAAAATATGGGTGTCGATATATTATGGATAATGCCAATTCAACCTATTGGCGTGAAAAACAGAAAAGGTACATTGGGCAGTTATTATTCAATAAAAGATTATTTGTCGGTTAATCCTGAGTTTGGGACAATGGATGATTTTAAACATTTGGTAAATAAGGCACACGAATTAAAAATGTATGTTATTCTTGATTGGGTTGCAAATCATACTTCTTGGGACAATAATTTAATTACCGAGCATCCTGAATGGTACACTCATGATTCATTAGGCAATATTGTTTCGCCGGTTGAGGATTGGACTGACGTTGCTGATTTGAATTATTATAATAATGAACTGCGAACATACATGATTAATGCTTTAGAATTTTGGGTTAAACAAGTTGATGTTGATGGTTTTAGATGCGATGTGGCAGGCATGGTACCTACTGATTTCTGGAATGATGCCAGAAAACAATTAGATAAAGTTAAACCTGTTTTTATGCTTGCTGAATGGGAATCTCCTGAGCTTCAAAAAAATGCTTTTGATATGACTTACAGCTGGCAGCTGAATGGCTTGATGAATGATATTGCTAAAAAAAATGAAACGGCTGATAAGCTTGATACATTATTTAAAAAATTAAATGCTGATTATAATAAAAACGACTATTTTATGAATTTTACTTCTAATCATGACGAGAATTCATGGAATGGTACTGTGTTTGAACGTCTATGCGGCGGTGCCAAGACTTTTGCCGTATTAACTGCTACTATTCCCGGAATGCCATTAATATACAGCGGTCAGGAAGCTGCCATGAATAAACGATTAAGTTTTTTTGATAAAGATACTATCCAATGGGATGATTATAAATATGCTGATTTTTATAAAACGTTATTAACTCTGAAAACAAGTAATAAAGCCTTATGGAATGGCAACAAAGGTGGTGATTTGATAAAAGTTAATTCTTCAAACGATAAGGCTGTTTATTCATTTGTTAGAGAAAAAGGCGACGATAAAGTTTTTGTAATACTTAATTTGTCAGAAAGCGAGCAAGATGTTACTCTTAAAGGACAAGATTATATTGGTGCTTATACAAATATATTTACTAATGAAATCTCTGATTTTAAGGCAAATACAGAATTAAAACTTAAAACTTGGGAATATCTGGTTTTTGCGAAGTGATTTTTGTGTAAATAAATTGAACAATAATTTTAAAAACATATAATTTTTATTTTTGGAAATATAAAAAAAATTCACCCCGTTGGATAATTAATATATCCTACGGGGTAAAGAAGAATAAAAGTTTATAAAGACTTCCATTTATATAACGTTTTAGTTGGGATAAATGGAAGTTTTTATGATTACGTTACATATATAGTGCTTGAACGAAAACTCAATATTTTCGTCATTGCGAGGGAGGTTTACCCTGTGAAATTGCGAAGCAATATTTAGCAGGGAACGACCGAAGCAATCCATTGATTTACAGATTGCTTCACTTCGTTCTCAATGACGAATAAT
>JAUVJB010000173.1 GCA_030592465.1 Bacteroidota bacterium
ATTTTCTATTAAAATTAGAAGGTAAAAATATTAACCAATTTAACTGAAATATGACATCAGTCAGCTGACTGATGTCATATTTCAGTTAAATTGGTTAATATTTTTACCTTCTAATTTTAATAGAAAATATTGATACTTGGAATAAATTATCATTATTTTTTGTCTAAAAAGGAAAATAGAAGTTTAATGTTTAAGGTTTAATGTTTAAAGTTTAAGGTTTAAGGTTTAAAGTAATAACTAAATATTAATCGAACATAAAAAGATAAATGCATGAAAAGGAAATTAATTGTAATTATTGCTATTGTAGTTGCTGTTATAGTAATATTTTTATTTTTAAGGAAAAGTAATAATAGTACAATAGTCTTTAAAACAACAAAAATTGAACGAGGAGATATTAACACATCAATTACTGCTACGGGTACATTAGAAGCGATTACAACAGTACAAGTCGGCACTCAGGTTTCAGGAGTAGTTAAAAATATTTATGTTGATTTTAATTCAATAGTGAAAAAAGGGCAGGTTATTGCTATGATTGATACTACTTCGTTAGCAGCAGCAGTGTTAGACAGTAGAGCATCATTATCACGAAATGTCGCAACACTCAATTATAATCAGAAAAATTATAATAGAATAAAAAAACTTTATAAAAATAATGTAATTGCAGAAACTGATTATGATGAGGCTTTAAATAGTTTTCAAACAGCAAAAGCAAATTATATGTCAGCTAAGGCACAGTTAGACAGGGCATTAACAAATTTTCGATATGCAACAATAACTGCTCCTATTAATGGTGTGGTTATTTCGCGAAATGTTGATATAGGTCAAACTGTGGCTGCAAGTTTTAATACTCCAACACTTTTTACTATTGCTAACGACCTCACGAAAATGCAAGTTCAAGCAAGTATTGATGAAGCAGATATTGGACAAGTTGAAAAGGGGCAAAAAGTTGAATTTACTGTTGATGCTTATCCTGATTTAACTTTTGAGGGGGAGGTTATTCAAAAACGTCTTCAACCCATTATTGTTCAGAATGTTGTTACGTATAATGTTATTGTAGATGCCCCTAATCCAAATTTAAAATTGATGCCGGGAATGACAGCTAATATTGTCGTTTATGTTAATCAGCATCATAATGTGTTAAAAATTCAGGGTAAAGCATTAAGGTATAATCCTTCACAAGATGTCTTAAAATCATATTACAGTAATTTGCCGGATTCTATTAAACAAAAACGAATTAATAAGATGAATCAATTTCGCTCAAATAATTCAAATGAACAAGGAAATGTAAAAAAGCATTTTACAAGTGTATGGATAAAGAAGGGTGATAATATCAGACCTCAAAGAGTTAAAATCGGATTAAATGATGGTGAATATGTTGAGATTATTTCAGGTCTTGTGCAAGGCGATGAGGTTATTATTGGACAAGATATTGTAAAAAATGTGACAACTAAGAAAAGAAGTCCTTTTTTACCTACTCGTCATCGAAAAAAATAATTTTATACTTTGTGCTGTTATATTTTGCACTTCGGCAAGCTCAGTAGAGCCGTAATGTAATTTGTTCCCGAAGCTTCGGGATTGTCATTTAGCTTCGCTGTCATTTAATTGTTTATTGACAAATAATGACTATCAATGACTATTAATGACCCCGATACGCTTCGCTACGGGGCGGGTCCGCCAGCTGGCGGATTAAAATTATAACCAAGTGAATTATATTAATAATTATAGAATATGTCTCATAAAATAATTAGGATACAAAATTTAGTAAAAAATTATGATTTAGGTGATTTAACCGTGCATGCTTTAAGAGGTATTGATTTTGATATTGATGAAGGTGAGTTTGTGGCAATAATGGGACCCAGTGGCTCAGGTAAATCTACTTTGTTAAATATTTTGGGCTGTCTTGATAAGGCTACATCAGGTAATTATTTCTTAGATAATGTAGATGTTAAGAAATTTTCGAAAGACCAATTAGCTGTTCTTCGAAATGAAAAGATTGGTTTTGTTTTTCAATCGTATAATCTTCTCGCTCGAACATCTGCATTAGAAAATGTTGAGTTGCCTTTATTTTATAATGCATCAGTAAATGCAAAGGAACGTAGAGAAAGAGCTGCTGCAGCATTAGAAGCTGTTGGTTTATTAGACAGAATGAACCATTTCCCAAACCAATTATCAGGTGGTCAACAGCAACGAGTAGCTATTGCTCGCTCATTAGTGAATGACCCTGTTATTATTTTAGCCGATGAACCTACAGGAAATTTAGATTCTAGAACAAGTTTTGATATTATGGCTGTGTTCCAAAAATTAAACAGTAAAGGTATTACAATTGGACTTGTTACTCACGAAAGCGATATCGCACAATTTACGTCAAGAAATATTACATTTCGTGATGGTAGAATAAATAAAGAGATTGTTGTTGAAAATATAAAGTCTGCCTCAGAGGCATTAACAAAAATGCCTGTTGAATTAGATTATTAAAAAGTTGTTTTATGAATATTTTAAATTTATTAAAAGTTGCAAGCAACTCGTTGACTAAGAATAAGTTCAGATCATTTCTTACTATGCTTGGCATCATTATTGGTGTGGCATCAGTTATTGCAATGATGGCTATTGGCCAAGGCTCAAAGCAAAGCATTGAAGAACAAATTTCAAGCCTTGGTACTAATATCCTTTTTGTTAGACCTGCTTCACAGGCGAGGGGTGGTGTTATGATGGGAGTGAGTAATGCTAAGTTCCTTACTGTTGCCGATGCTGATGCAATAAAAAAAGATTGTGAATCAGTAGCTGCGGTATCGCCAATGGTGCGAGGCAGTGGACAGGCTGTTTCATCTTATGATAATTGGCCTACAAGCATTTATGGTGTAAATATCGATTATTTTTTAATTAAAAATTGGGAAGTACAAGATGGTAGATTATTTTCTAATAAAGAAATTAGAAGCTCTCAAAAAGTATGTCTTGTTGGTAATACTATTGTAGAAAAATTATTTGGCGAAGGAGCTGATCCTGTAGGTGAGAGTATTCGATTTAATAAAATTCCTTTTAAAATTATTGGTATCCTTAAAATAAAAGGGGAGAGTAACTTCGGTCAAGATCAAGACGATATTATCATTGCTCCTCATACAACAGTTCAAAAAAGAATACTTGCTATTACCCATGTTCAAAACATTTATGTTTCAGCAAAAAGTTCTGATTTGTCAAAAGAAGCATCTGAAGAGATTGAAACATTATTGAGGGTAAGGCACAAATTAGTTCCTTCTGAAGAATCTGACTTTTCAATTAGAACGCAAGAAGAGATAATGAGCCGTTTAACTTCAACAAGCGATATACTGACTGCTTTATTATCAGCTATTGCCGGTATTTCTTTATTAGTTGGCGGTATAGGTATTATGAATATTATGTATGTGTCGGTTACTGAACGAACGAGAGAGATTGGTCTTAGAATGGCAGTAGGAGGAAAAGGAAGAGATATTTTACTTCAATTTCTTATTGAGTCAATTCTTTTAAGTGTTGTTGGAGGGATAATTGGAATTTTTTTTGGTATTGCTGTTTCAAGTTTTGTTTCAAATTTTATGAATTGGCCTGTTCAAATTACTATTGATTCAATAGTATTATCGTTTATTTTTTGTTCTGTGATAGGAATATTTTTTGGTTGGTATCCTGCAAAAAAAGCAGCAAATCTTAATCCTATTGATGCTTTAAGATATGAGTAGATTAGATTTTTTATAGTGAAGCCTTGATTCCAAGTCAAGACTTCACTAAATGCCATAAGCCCGTGCAACGGCTATATGCCGTGGAACGGGTAAAAATAAGGTTTTGTGCTTATCCGTACCACCGCAAAAAGCGGTTGCACAGTCACCACGATCTTTCGGATTTGTAATCCGAATTTCAAAATAACGGCATTAATTTGGTAAATATTTTGTCAGAAAATCATAAATATTACATACCCTGATATTCTTTTTCAATAAATAATCATCGCTGTCGGGTGTTACGATAAAATTATTTTTTGAATTCAAATCATCAAAAGCAAATAATATCCCTCTTGTTAATTTGGGTGCCGAGCTATACTTTATTTCTATTGAAGCAACAGGTTTTTGCGATTTTGCAATAACTAAATCACATTCGGAACCATCTTGTGTACGATAAAAATATACTTGATATTTATTAGGCAGTATTTCAATAATCTGTTCAATAACAAATCCTTCCCACGAATTGCCTATTAAAGGATTTCCATACAAATCTTCTTTATCGCTTATGTTTTGTAAATAATGTAATATCCCGGTATCTCTGATATAGATTTTTGGTGATTTTATAATTCGTTTTTTCATATTGGTATGAAAAGGCTGAAGTAATCGCACAATAAATGCACTTTCAAAAAAAGTTACATATTTTTTAACAGTATTAGAACTTAAGCCGAGGGATTTTGATAAATTGTTGTAATTAATAATATCGCCGTGTATATGCGACAGCATTTGTAATAATTTATTAAGAATATTCTTGTCAATTTTTAAACCCAAGTTCGGCAAATCTCGTTCAATATAGGTTTTAATATAGTTGTAGTGCCATTGTTCTGTAAATTTCGGATTATTCATTAGAAATGCATCAGGGAAGCCTCCGTTAAGCCATAATTTGTCAATAATTTTTTGCTTGGGTTTATATACTTCTGTTAAATTAAAAGGGGATAACTCTATATATGCTATCCTGCCGGATAAACTTTCTGCTGAATCTCTTATTAATTCAGGGCTTGCCGAACCTAATATAATAAATCTTCCCGGCTCCCTTTTTAAATCTACCATAGAACGTAATACAGAAAACAAATGAGGCGTGTTCTGTATTTCATCTAGTATTATACATTTATCAATATTATCTTCAAAATAAAGAACAGGGTCGTGCAATTTTGCAATATCTCTCGGATTTTCGAGGTCAATATAAATAGTTTCTTTTTTTATTATTTTCGATATTTCTTTAGCTATTGTGGTTTTCCCGACTTGCCGAGGACCTATAATGCCTACAACAGGAAAATATTCCAAAGATTCTTCAATTTCTTTTAATCCGGTTCGTGTAATCATTTTGCAAATATATAAACAAGACCGTTATTTTGCAAATAAATTTCAAAATAACGGTCTATAATGTTTGATGAGCTAGACAAACCAATAAATCCGGTGTTTATATAGTGAAGCCTTGACTTAGAATCAAGGCTTCACTAAAAGCCATGAGCCCGTGCAACGGCTATTCGCCGTGGAACGGGTAAAAAATAAAGTTTCGTGCTTATCCGTTCCACCGCAAAAAAGCGGTTGCACGGTTAAAGTAAATAAAATTTTCCAATTGTAAATCCGAAAAAACGAAGTTATTTTTTTATATAGTGAAACCTTGACTCCAAGTCAAGGCTTCACTCAAAGCCGGTTGGAGCAAAACTAAGACCTTGAATACCAATCTTAATACATTTCATTTTTTTTTACCAAAAACACTTCGGAACTTTATACTATAAATTTTTTTATTAACCAAACTATTTTTTTTTCAATAGAGAAATAGTTTATAAAACAAAAAATTATGAAAAAAATTACAAAAAAACATCTGAAAAAAATACTAAATGTATTAGCATTTATTTTATGCTTTACAATGGTGCAAAACATGGCTTTTGCACAAGCCGATAAATCAGGTAGTTATGTACCACCCGGTTGTAAAAGTACCACAATAAGCGGTGATAAAGTATTTTACGACATGTACCTTGATGCTGATATGGAATGGATTTGATCTTCTATTCTGTATTCGTTTACGGGAAACAATATCCCACAAATTGAGGTTGGCGATGTAGTTGTTATTGGCGATTATCAAGTAGGATTCATGCTGTATAAGGTTGATACAGTGGATAACAGCGAGCAAGCTAAACTAAAATTAGAAGTTCACAAAACCTCAATTGGGGAAATAACACCACATGTATCTGCCAGTTTCAACATGGCAGAAGTTGAAGCACTTCATACAGTAATTGAATACGGGGATGGAACTGTAACAAAATATACTACCGATAGACGCTATTTCGAAAAAAGCGCAGAGCCAGACCTGCAATTAGTGCAGGAAAATCAGAAAGATATATACTCAGAAACTTTTAGTATACCATTATATGACGAAACTGATATTGTACTATATGATCATACTCTTTCTGGCTACAAAGATGATGCAGGAGTTAAGAGAGCCTATGAAGCCGATGTAACACTCAAAATACCGGAAATTCAGATAACATACACGCCTACGGTAGAGATTAATTGGGATTTTAATGACGACCCTATACCGAAGTTAATAGAAGCAGGCTGTGTAGTTGATGGTACTTTTGATGCTCATGGTGATTTAAGGGCTGAAATTAATGCATGGGGCGAATATTATTACGAGAAAAAGTTGTTTGGAACTGTAAGCTATTTCCCCGTCGGAGGTTTTCCAAGTTCGATTCGTGTTAAGGTAGTGGGAATAGCAGATGCACTTGCCGAGGGTACAGGATATGTTCAAGCCGGTATTGGTGCTAACTTTCATCACAGACAAGGTATTAGCTGGACAGAATCGGATGATTGGACATCGGAAAGCAACCAAAATTTTGATCCG
>JAUVJB010000069.1 GCA_030592465.1 Bacteroidota bacterium
ATATGTATTATGATGACGGAACCCGAGACTATTACAAATATAAATACAGCATTGTTTCCGGACAAGTTTCAAATTTAGATTTGGTGCATTATCATGATAATTATGGAGGAGGACAATTGTTCGCTACTCTAAACTTATCAACGAGGAATAAACTTACAACAGGTATTGACGGATATTTTTCAATGTTGGATAATCCAACTGACATTATTGATTATTACAATAATACACAAGGACAATTGGAAGGATACAAAAATGCCGGTCAGCAAAATGTTGGAACTTTTATTAATGATGAATGGGAACTATCTGAAAAATTTCGTTTGATTACAGGTATCCGTTTTGATGTCGCTACAGTTAACGAAGGACAAGCAATAGGACAAGATGAACACACTGAAAACAGGACTGCTATTAGTGGAAATACAGGATTGGTTTATTCTCCAAAAGAAAAAATGCATTTATCATTGAACTTGGGAAGGGCTTTCAGAATGCCAACGGTAGAAGAACTATTCGCAGAAATAATCAGTTGCAAGGGAACGAAACTCGGCAATCCTGATTTAAAACCGGAATATAGTTGGAATGTTGATTTAGGACTAAGAGGATATACTGCAAAAAATAAATTAAAATACGATATAGCCTTGTTCTATAACCGATTAGATGATTTTATTAATGAAACATCTGATACCGAACATGAAGATGTGGATTTTACTTATAAAAACATCGATGCCAAAATTATGGGAGGAGAAATTTCTGCTTCATATCGTTTTGATGAAATCTTCAGACCTTCGAATAATTTATTTGTGGGTTTGGGCGGGGCTTACGTGTATGGCATTGATTTATTTATTGATAAAAACAATGCACCGCTATTTGGTATTCCTCCCTTGAAATTAACAGGAAACCTAAAATATTATGGACATGTAAACCGTAAATGGCTAACAGGCTACTATTTGAAATTTGAAACTGAATATGCAACTGAACAGAATCGAGTTGCTGAAATACCCGAAGGTACAGACGGCGGACCTTGGGGATATATCTCGTCCGACCCTCATACTGTTTTTAACCTGTCGTTAGGGTTAAATTCTAATTCCTTGCAGGGTTTACCTAAATTTAGATTTGTTGTAAAAAATATTTTTGACACAGATTATCAACCATTTGGCTCCTATGTTCCGGCAATGGGACGGAATTTTAAAATTATTTTATCATTTAATATTTAAAATAAATTTATAAAAAATGCAACATCAGAAACAAGAAAAAGACTGGGGAAAGATGGCAAATAAATTTGACAAAACTGCTGGATATGTTGTTGGGGAAGCTATAAATGAGGAGATTTATGAAAGATTGTCAAAGGAAAAAAATATGGGCAGTGTCATAGAGTTTGGTTGTGGAACAGGTTATTTTACTGAGGTAATAGCCAAAAATGCAAAACAAGTTATTGCTACAGATGTTTCGTATGACATGCTGGAAATGGCAAAAAAGCAATTGAAAGACTATAAAAATGTGAGTTTTAAGAAAGCTGACTGTAAGGCAACAAATTTTTTAGACAATGAATTTGATACAGTATTTATGGCTAATTTATTGCATGTTATTAAAAACCCAACTTGTGCATTAGAAGAAAGTTATAGAATTCTTAAGCCGGGAGGATTGTTAATTGCTGTAGACCTTACAGGATATGCTATGAATTTTTTTGACAAAATGAAGATGGGATTTAGATATTTAAGAAAAATTGGCATGCCTCCAAAAGGAGTCAAAAACAATCTGTCTCCTTTTGTTCTTGAATCTTTCACAGTAAATGCAGGTTTTAAAATAGAAGAAAACAAACTTCTCGGAGATAAAGTAAAAGCTTTGTATTTAAAAGGAATAAAAAAACATGAATGAAAAACAAATGCCTGCACTTGTATTTAAAATAATGACAACAATTATGTCGGTTATGCAAATATTTCGCAATATAGATAATGAAATTATGTATGTAGGAACAAAATACGGAGATTATGTTTTAGATTTTGGTTGTGGTTTGGGATTTAACACCATTCCGGCAGCTAAAATAGTTGGCTCTAAAGGAAAAATATTTGCACTTGATATTAATCAAAAATCTATAGAAATTGTTACCCAAAAAGCCGAGAAATATAATTTAAAAAATATTAATACAATACTTTCTGATTGCAATACAGGAATAGAAAATAAAAGTATTGATATTGTTTATTTACATAATACATTCCCTATGATAAAAAATAAAAATGATGTGTTAAACGAAATATATAAAGTTTTAAAAATCAACGGGAAATTATCCTATATAAGTCGTTTCGGCTCGCAATTAATAGGGAAAAATATGATGACAGATAAAAATTTAGAGAAATATTTGAGAACAGAATATAATACGGAATTAATAAAGCATAAAAACGGGCATTCCATATTTAAAAAAATAAAATAATCGAAAATGAACAAAATTATCAGTAAAACAGCAAATGGAAATGTTTTTAGGTGTTCCGAATGTAATAAAATTCATATAGAATACAAAAATCTGAATTTTAATTTTAACGATACAGAATACATGAATTTTGCTAATTACTTTTTGGAGTTGGATGGTAAATATTGGGAAAGTATGAATTTTAAGACAAATTTTCGTAGAAAAATTATAGTCCCTATCGGACATAAAAATGTAAATATACTTTTAAATAATACTGAGTTACAGGAACTAAAAAAATTATTTTCTAAACCGATTAATAGTGAACCAAAAATACTTATCAATTTTAAATATGAGTTTTTTAACAATTAAAAAAGTTAATATTATGAAATCAAAAATTTTATCATTAGCGGTTATTGTAATGCTATTTCTATCAAGTTGCCAAAACAATAATCAAAAAAAAGAGCAAGTATCAAAAAAAGATAATATTTCAGAAATTCAAAAAGCTGAAGTTAAAGCAAGTATTTACGACAAAGCAGGAATTATTAAAGTAAAAGACCCTATGGCTTCGCTTGTAGGATACAGAAAATCAGGTGAGGATTTTTTTGATATTTCACTTGACGATGTAGGAAAATACAGCGGACACGTATGTGCAGGTATAGCTTCGGGCTTTTTGTTTACAAAACAGGCTCTTGAAATGTTGTATCCTAACGGGGAAATACCTGTTAGAGGACAAATTCGTGTTGCAGCACAAGATGGAGGAGACCAATTAGACGTTGCATCTTATATAACAGGTGCGAGAGGTTTTTACGGGAGAGGGGAAGTTAATTGTAATGATATTATTATTGACAAATTGTTACAAGGCGAAAAAGGAACTTTTACATTATTATTTAAAAGAAAAGATAACGGTAAAATGGTAAAAGCGATTTTTAACAGAATGAAATTTTTTGAACCTAAAATGATGAAGGTAATGATGCCCTTAAAAGAAAAAGTTGAAAACCGAACTGCAACAGATGAAGAAAAGAAATTGTTTGCAGAAAAGATTCAAATTATTGTGGAAAAAGCAATTACAAACATGCCTGAAGGGGTTATCATAATTCATGGATGTACAAAATATGTTTTTCCAAGTAAATAAATAATACTAAATTTGTAAATTAAAATAAACATGAAAAAATTAATTCTAATAATAATGGTGCTATTTTCATTAAATGCTGTGGCGCAAGAAAAAAACGCCTTGTTAATAATAGCACATGGCTCTCCTTCACAAAAATGGAACCAGCCTGTGTTGAATATCGAAAATCAGGTAAAAGAATTGCTCAAAGCAAAAAAGATTGTTGGATTTGAGGAAGTACGTGTTGCTTTAATGGAATTTACCGAACCATCAATTGCTACTGTTGTAAAAGACTTGGAAAACAAAGGCATTACAAAAATATTTGCATTGCCGTTATTTATTGCACCATCGGGACATTCTGTTTACGACATCCCAACATTGCTCGGACTGTATTACGACAAAGAAATGGATGATTTACTTAAAGAAGAGAAAGCCGAAATTGTAAATACAAACATTCAAATTACTGTTGGTCCTACATTAAATTACGACAATGTGATGAAAGACATTTTACTCGATAAAGTAAAAGCATTGTCTAAGAATCCAAAAGAAGAGGCATTGGTAATATTGGCTCATGGCGATGAAAATTTTATGCCGATATGGGAAAATTTAAGCAATGAAACAGGAAACTATATTATTGGAAAAACCGGCATTGAATATTTTGATAAAGCATTTGTTGAAGTAGGACAATCTTTTGCTGTTGACGGGGTTAGCCCGATACTAAAAGCAAGCGAAAATAAAAAGAAAGTAATTGTTGTTGGCATGTATCTGTCGATGGGTGTCAAAAATATGGCTGATAATTCCGGCATAATCATGATGGGACGAACAGTAGAAAGTAAGAAAATGTTTGAAGGAAAAAATATTGTTTTTGCAGAAGATGGTTTACTCCCTGATAAAAGAATTGTAGAATGGATTACTGATAGAGCTGTTGAATGGATGAATAAATAAAATGGAACTTAACAACGTTATATTCGCATTTGGCTTAACATTATTTGCCGGTTTATCAACAGGTATAGGTAGTGCATTGGCATTTTTTGCTAAGCGAACTAATAAGTCTTTTTTATCGATTTCGCTTGGTTTTTCGGCAGGTGTCATGATATATGTTTCGCTAATAGAAATTTTTAGTGAAGCAAAACATGTTTTAACAGAAGCACATGGCGACAAACAAGGATACTGGATTACAGTACTTGCTTTTTTTGGTGGGATATTGTTAATAGCAATTATTGACAAGTTGGTTCCTTCTTATGAAAATCCGCACGAGGTACAGAGTGTTGAAGATATTAACAAGCCCGTTACAAACGACAAAAAACTTATGAGAATGGGACTGTTCTCGGCATTAGCGATTGCAATTCATAATTTCCCCGAAGGAATTGCAACATTCTCAGCAGGATTAGTTGGTGCTAAGATAGCAATACCAATAGCTGTTGCAATTGCAATACACAATATCCCCGAAGGAATTGCAGTTTCCGTTCCAATTTATTATGCAACAGGCAATCGAAAAAAGGCATTTATCTTGTCATTCCTTTCGGGTTTAGCCGAACCGGTTGGGGCTTTGCTGGGATATTTAATATTACGCTCGTTTATGAATGAAACAATTTTTGGCGTATTATTTGCTTCGGTAGCAGGAATAATGGTGTTTATTTCTTTAGATCAGTTATTGCCAACTGCGGAAAAATACGGAAAACACCACTTTGCAATTTACGGATTAATAGCAGGGATGATTGTGATGGCATTTAGTTTGTTATTGTTTGTTTAATAACTTCAGATTTCCTGACTTAGCAGGAATTTTTAGTGACACCTATTTTCTTTGTGTAACTTTGTGACTACTTTGTGAAACTCTGTGTAATAGCTATTTCACAAAGAACCTCAAAGAAAACACAAAGATTCACAGAGATTTTGGTGTCATTTCTATTTTTCTATTTATTTTTTTGTATCCCCGTAACTCATTGTAAATCTATTTGTTAATGATTGTGTGTCAGGAAATCTGAACTTATTCCAATTCTTTCTCCCATTTTTACTTCAGTTTCTAAATTGTTTTGTGTGTTTTTCAATAAATCTTTGTCTATTTTAATTTTATTTTTTTCAAAAAGAAGCACAACAGACGAACCGCCAAATTTAAAACATCCCTTATCTTCCCCTTTTATTGCTTTATCTCCTTTATAAGTTTGAATAATACTTCCTACCATTGTCGCTCCAATTTCTGCCATAATAATATCGCCGAATTTCTCAGTGTAAATTGTTACATACTCTCTTTTATTTTGACAAAATATCTCTATCATTTTTTTTATAGCAATAGGTGATACCGAATAATAATCACCTTTGATTTTTGTTAATTGTGATATTTTCCCACTTACAGGAAAATGAAACCTGTGATAATCAGTAGGACATACCCGCAATATTATGATACTTCCGTTTGAATATATTTTTGCAAGAGAATCGCCTTGAAGAAATTTCTTAATATTAAATTGATAGCCTTTAACAATGAAATCTTGATTAGTTATATTGCTGTATGCAAAAATTTTACCATCACCGGGCGAAATAATAACATTTGAATCTCCGTCAATTTTTCTGGCATCGGATTTTAATTTTCGTATAAAGAAATCATTAAAAGAAACGAATTTTTGCTTCTCGGCTTCATTCAAATCAATATTATAATTTTTTACAAAAGGCTCAATTTTTTTTATAGATTTTGGAGAATCCATCATTTCGCCATAAAAAGAAGAAACAAATTTCTGTTTTATTAGAGAATTAAGTGAAAGTTTCCCTAAAGGATTGTTATATAACCAAACAAGCCATTTTTCACCAACTACTTTTTCAATTTTAATTTCAGCGGTTGCTCTTTCTACATATTTTATTTGTGTGTTTTTTGAGCAAGGATAAAATGCCAATACTATTATGAATAATATTATTGAAATGAGAATTATTCTTTTTTTTGATTTCATGTGTTTATATTTTTGTAGTTAGCTTATTATTAAGCAATTATCAATTTTTTGTTTCACACAAAGACGCTTTTTTTTACCGCAGAGACGCAAAGACGCCAAGTTTTTTTCCAATTTCTAATATTGAATTTCCAATTTTATTATATAATTATTCCCTTGCCTGCCCTGTAATTTACCCTGTAGCGAAGCATATCAGGGTGAAATGTACAAGGTGTGTCCAAATTAAATCTAAAATCTTAATTCCCTTTGGTCATGGATGTTTCATCTGTCTATATTTTTTTATCAAATGGTCTCCCATCAAATGATTTAAGTTTGTAACTTCGTTTTTTTTAGTTTTCGTGTTAATTGCAAAGTTACAAATTTAGTCGAAATAAAATCAAACTCATAAGTTAAAAAATAATGAGTTTGATTTTCGTCATCATCAATAAAAAAATATTTTTAGAAACGAATTTTAAATATACAAATTTGTAATTTGCGAATTACTTATAAATAATTTGTACATTTGAAAATATCAGGAAGAAATGAAAGAATTAGAAAAAATGATTTTGTTTTAGTGAATTGAAAAGTGTTTGCTTTGTCAAAACAATTTTTATGAAAAGGTAAAAGTGTTGGAGTTTCGAATCAGAACATGCAGAAAGCAAAGCAGACTTGAAACACAAAATGGCTATAGCACAAAAATTAACATTAACCATTAATTATTGACAATTATGAAATCCAATATAATTATATACAATACTTCCGATGGCAAAGTCTCAGTTTCGCTTTATGCCAAAGATGGTATGGTGTGGATGAACCAAAACCAACTTGCAGAACTTTTTGCCACCTCAAAGCAAAACATTAGTTTACATATAATTAATATACTGAAAGATAATGAATTAAGTAAAAAATCAGTTGTCAAGGATTACTTGACAACTGCATCCGATGGTAAAGAGTATAATGTTACTTTTTACTCTTTGGAGATGATTCTATCGATAGGTTTTAGAGTGAGAAGCAAACGTGGCACACAGTTTAGAATTTGGGCAAACCGAAACCTTAAAGAGTATATGATTAAAGGGTATGTAATGGATGATCAGCGTTTGAAAAACCCTGACGGCAGACCCGATTATTTTGATGAGTTATTAGAGCGTATTCGTGATATACGAGCATCGGAAAAACGGTTTTATCAAAAAGTACGTGATTTATTCGCACTTAGTAGTGATTATGATAAAACCGATAAGGCAACACAAATGTTTTTTGCAGAAACACAAAATAAATTGCTTTATGCTGTTACAAATCAAACCGCAACAGAACTAATTATTACCAGAGCAAATGAAAACAAGCCAAATATGGCTTTAATATCATGGGAAGGTTCTATTGTTCGCAAGCAGGATATTTTTATTGCAAAAAATTATCTTGCCGAAGATGAAATTGATACCCTCAACCGTTTAGTTGTAATTTTTTTAGAAACGGCTGAACTACGAGTAAAAAATCGTATTGATATTACAATGGATTTTTGGCGTGAGAATGTAGATAGAATTCTTGATTTTAGCGATAAAGAAATTCTTAAAAATGCAGACATAATAAGTAAAGACCAAATGAAAAAAAAGGTAAGAGAAATTTATAAACTATTTGACAATAAGAGGAAAATATACGAAGCAAAACAAGCTGATATAAAAGAAATTGAAGAATTGAAAAATAATATTGAAAATCAGAAATCGTAATTGATACACGAATTAAACTTAAAAAGACTTAACAGTGGTGGTAATAAAAGATATAGTAATAACCTGAGTTCGATATAAGGATGTCATACAGAAAGTGTATAGTAGGTAAGATTTTGGATATAAAATCTGAAGTAATAATTGATTATTTCAAAGGGTTTATATTCTAAAGATTGCCTACTATGCCCTTTCCCTTTGGGCTTTAGCGAGACTTCTATATACTTCTTCGTATTTTTTTGAATTAACCCGTTAGTACTGCAAAAATACGACTTGTCTATAAAAGCCTCGCTTAAAGCTGTATATATTCCTTATATCGAACTCAGGTTAATAGAATTGCAAATATTTTAAATATAAAGAACAAACGAAAAACGAATTATCTAAGGTAGAAAAAGACTTTATAAAACAAATAGATGCAACAACTAAAAAACTTAGAAAAGAAAAGAATTACGAATAGTAATATAAAATTTTTAAAGCTAATGTTTTAATAATTTCAACTTACCGATTTAAGAATTACTGATAAATAATTTGTACATTTGAAAATACAAAAAAATAAAAAGAAATAAAATTTCAGACAGTTTAAATGGAACTTTTGAATAATTTGTTGCATTTATATACAAATCGGGCAAAAGCATGATAGTTACACAAAAAGGAGAATGCAATAAAACCGGAAATATTTATTAACTTAAAAACGAAAATATGTATCTATTTTTTGACACAGAAACAACAGGATTACCTCGAAATTGGAAAGCCCCTGTAACAGATTTGAATAATTGGCCCCGAATGATTCAAATTGCATGGATTTTATGTGATAACAATGGAAATCGTATTGAAACAGACGATTTTATTATTAAACCCGAAAATTTTAAAATCCCGTTAGACGCTTCAAGAGTGCATGGAATTACCACGGAAAAAGCTATCAGTGAAGGAGAAGATCTTGAGAACGTTCTAATTAAATTTAATAAATTAGTTGAACAAGCTGATTTTATTGTTGCTCACAACATTAGTTTTGATGAAAAAATTATTGGTGCGGAATTATTGAGAAAAGGTATTAGAAGTGATTTTGGAAGAAAAAGAAAATTGTGCACAATGAAAGCTTCAACTGATTATTGTAAAATTCCCGGACCTTATGGGTACAAATGGCCGAAATTATCAGAATTACATATAAAATTATTTGGAGAAGATTTTGATGAAGCGCATGATGCTTCGGCTGATATAAATGCAACAGAAAAGTGTTTTTGGAAAATGCGAAAAATAGGATTAATATAAAAATATATACACACAACATGCCATATATGGATGAAAGGTTGTGGCAAATTACAAGACAGTAATTTTTTTTAGATAGAATACAGATAATATTTGGGTATTTAATATTGTTCCCAACTTATGGTTTAAGTTTGCAACTTAAACTCTATCAAATATTATTATTTCGTTTTTTTAAAAGTTCATAATTCGTTAATAAAAAAATAATATTTAATTTGATAACTCATTTATTATTAGTAATTTTTAAAAAATAAATAGGAATAAATTTTATAAAAACTTCCGGTGTATATACCGTTTTAGGTGGGATAAATGGGAGTTTTAAATAATGACGTTCCGTATATATACACGTTGTAAAGCATTTCCCACATCAGAGGAGCCGATTAATTCCTTATGCAAACGTAAAATGTGGGAGTAAAAGAAGAAGAAAAATTAAAAAAAATTAATTTTCATAAACAACTGAAAATCAGAGACTAATTTTAATATTGGTTTCGATTGATGAGGTATGGTATGAGTTGGTTAAAATTTATAAATACTGGAATAATGTAAATAAAATTGTAACTTTGTTTAAAAATATTAGTAATGAATATTCAAGCAGAAAAATTAGAATTGGTAAGATTGATTTTGGATACAGATAATCCGAGTATTTTGAAATCAATAAAGGAATTTTTTACAAAAAGAAAGGTCTGTGATTTTTGGGACACTTTATCCCAAGAACAGAAGAATGATATACAAGAAGGACTTGAAGAAGTTGCAAGAGGGGAAGTCGTAGATTATAATGACTTTATTAGAGAATATCGATAATGAGAAGAATTATTTTATCAAAAAGATCATCTAATAAATTAAATAAATTGCTTGAATATTTTGAAAATGAATGGTCTTTGAAAGTAAGAAATGATTTTTTGAGAAAATTTGACAAATCACTTTCACAAATACAAAATTTTCCAGAAAGCAGCCCCGAAACTGATTATGTTAAAGGTTTGAGAATGCTTGTGATTACAAAACAGACTTCGATATTTTACAGATTTAACACAAAGACAATAACCATAGTTGCGATTTTTGACAATAGGATGAACCCGTCCAGAATTCAAAAAGAAACAGAATAACGCTTTACAACACGCAATATAAAAAATTGGGCAGAAAGTGGTAGATATGAACGTATTAACAACAAATAAACAATGTAGTAAATTGAAAGATTGGAGTTTTAAAATGCCCAACTTTTCATATTGCCATCCGTTAATAAACTCAACTTCCCAACATATTTCCCCAAAGGATGTGCGAAATTTACAACATCGTTATCAGTAATTGAGTTGTCGCATAAAATGATAAGTCGCTCAATAACATTACTATCCACCTCAATTTTATTATTTACTAAGATTAAATCATTTCAAATTATTATCAATAATAAAATTAATGTTATCTGTTTGAATAAAATCAGGATTAAGCGAAATTGCTTCTAAAATATCGTTTTCGTCGTTAACAGTCCAAAGCTGAATTTTTAATCCTTTTTTATGCAGCAGTTGAACATGTTCTTTTGTAATTTCTTCGTCATACTTGTATTGAAAAGAAATTCCTGTATAGCCGGATTCCAATGCCAGCATCATTCCCCTTTCAAAATCGCCCCAAGTTGAAAGGTATGTTTCAATTTTATCACTTCGTTTTTTTATAAAATTAAGAAAAGTAGCTGTCTCGCACTCAACCATTACATGATTATGTAAATTGTATTTGTCAACGAGTTTAATAATTTCTTCTGCAATAACATTTAATAATATAGTAACATCCTACTCATACAATTTACCGTCAGACTGTCTTAAAAACCTCACTAAATTTAAAAAACCACAAACAGTTTTTTTAGGAAGTAGCTTAAAAAATCTTATTTTCGATGAATTATTAATTAATTACCGGTGTTTTTAGACAGACAAGTCGTTAGCCACCAGACAAAAAAAACACCAAACGCACTTAACTAATGAAATATTAATAGTTATGCATGCTTTTAGTATTTATCTGCCAATATATTAATAGTTAAAATATTTTACTATCTTTGCATTAACTTATTGAATATTGAGTATTATATCAATTTTAAGTACTTAACAACTTATATTTTAATATTTAAATTTTACAAAATGGATAATTGGTTGTTTTTAACAGAGCAGGAAATATTAAACGAAATAGGCAAAAGGCTTAAAAAAATACGGCTACAACACAACCTTACTCAAAAAGAAATGAGTGAAGACGTTGGATTAAGTGTTTCAACAATTAGCCTAATAGAACAAGGAAAATCCACTACGGTTGAAAGTCTAATAAGAATTTTAATGAGATTAAATCGAATAAAAGATTTTGAATCAGTATTTAGAGTAGGAGAAAACTTAGAACTTAAATTAAAATTTGAAAAAGCTAAATTAAAATCAGAAAGAAAACGAGCATCTAAAAAAATAAAATAGCCATGATAGTAGAAGTTATGTTGTATGGTCAATTATTAGGAAGGGCAGAATGGAATGCTGATAAGAAAAGTTCTATTTTTCAATATAATAACGAAATAATTAAAACCATAGAACCTTCTCCGATTATAATGCCAACAGAAGAAAGAATATTTGAAACAAACAGAGACCATATCAATTTTCACAACTTGCCTTATGTATTATCTGATTCAATGCCCGATGATTTTGGTAATGTCATGATGAAAGAATGGCTAAAACAAAGAGATTTGTCCATTGATGAGATCAATCCGGTTGACAGATTAACTTATGTGGGCAAAAGAGGAATGGGAGCATTGGAGTATATACCAGCTAATCACAGAGAAGAAGATAATCGTCTTGTTGATATTAGTGAAATATATGACGTTGCAAAAAGCGTTTTAGAAAGTAAGAAAGAAACTTCATTTTCTGATTTGGATAAAGATAGTCTTACTGAAATATTGAGATTAGGCACATCCGTTGGAGGAGCAAGGGCTAAAGCTTTGATTGCCATTAAAAGAGATGAAAATAAAAAAATTAAAGAAATAAGATCCGGCGACATCATACAACCAAAAGGCTATTCGTATTGGCTACTGAAAATAGACGGAGCAAATGAACAAAACTTAGGAGAAAGTGAAGGTATGGGGAAAATAGAATTTGCTTATTATAAATTAGCAAAAGAAGCAGGGATTGAAATCTCAGAAAGTACTTTGCATGAGGAAAATGGGAGATTTCACTTTTTAACAAAACGATTTGACCGCACAGATAATGGTGAAAAAATTCATATGCAAACATTCAGTGCTTTAGCAGGCATAGATTACAAAATTCAAAAAGCTAGCAATTATGAAACTTTGTTCAGGGTTATGAAAAGGCTTCAACTTTCATACAAACAATATGAACAGCAATATAGACGCATGTTGTTCAATGTCGTTGCAAGAAATCATGATGATCATGTAA
>JAUVJB010000290.1 GCA_030592465.1 Bacteroidota bacterium
ATTTGAAAACTGATGCTACTTTTTTGACTGAAAATATAGGTAGAATGATAGGTGCGATGCACTTTAATAAAGGTGTTGGTATTTAATGCACTACAACGGTTTGTGTATGCGGTCGTTGCCGTAATTGAAACGATAATTTTAAAAATTTAAAACTAATATTGACATGAAACAAAAGACTTTAAATTTACCACAAAACGAGGCAATGCCATATGACACGTTGTTATGCCCCGTTGATTTATTCCGCTATTTTGTGAGAAAGCAATACGAGAATGTGAAAATAAGCAATGAAGATATTGACGGACTTAGAATTGAATTTGCAAAATACTTACATAAACGGGATTTAACAGATAGGCAAAAGGAAAATACATTACCTAAAAGTACTCTTGATGTGATATTAAATGCTGATCATCCATTAATAATGCACGGATTTGTAGCAGCTTATGTTTTTCATTTTGCGACATTCATTGAAGAAATGCAAAAAGAAGCAAAGAAACAAGATTCTCCAAATGGGGCATAACACGCGAATAAGACACATTTAAAAAATAACGGTAAGTATAAATTGTCGTTTTAACTGCGTTTTTCTTTATGTTCTTATTTAGAATTAAAACAAATTACAATATAATGAAATATAATTGTAAAAACACTTGTGAGGTACAATATATCGTTGTATATTTGTATTATAATTACAACGAAGTAATTATTTAAACTTAGAAAAATGGAAAATTTAATTGAAACTTTAAGAAACAAAAAAACAGGTTACGGACACTTTTATATCACGATTGATATTGATGGTGAAGATGTAGGAACAACTACAACTAATACAATGGCAATAGATGCAGGATTTGACGATTGCTATGATGATGAAGATAATGATGGAAGATATTACGAGAGCAGAAAAGAAGCACAGGAAGCACTTGTAAGCGAAATATTAACTGCTAACGATATTGAATTATAATATGGCATTTTGGATTTTAAATAAAAAAGACAATACTCCTACGATATGTGGGAGTGTTATAGCGGTTTCCGAAGTAACCGAAATTAGCAAAAATACTTTATACGATTATTTTTCTCGTAAAAAGGTATCAGAATTTGAAAACGAAAGCTATCGGATTGTAAAATTGCCGATAGTACGGGCTTTACGTCCTTAAATGTAAATTTATAATTGATTATGAAAACAAAAAAAACTCGCATTTGTGCCAGAAAAGACTGTAATAACATTGTAACCCTATACAAATCTACTGATAAATATTGTTCGCCAACCTGTTATTATGCAGATTTTAACGAAAAGAACAAGGCAAATCCAAAACCAAAAAAGAAACAAAAACCAATCAAACGATTTTCAAAGAAATTAAGTAAAAGATTGACAAACTATTCCAAATTAAGAAAGGAATTTTTGTCACTCCAAGAAAATAAAATATGTATAGTCTCTAAAATTATATTTAACAAAACAGCATTAGCCACCGAAATTCATCATAAAAAGGGGCGTAAAGGTGAATTACTTAATTATACGCCTTATTGGCTATCAGTGTCAAGAGAGGGACATGAGTGGATACACAACAACCCTTCCATTGCTTACAATTTGGGGTTCCTAATACATTCTACACATAAAGAAAAATAATTTAAAAATAGTTTAAATTTATACCTATTTTATTTAGTAGTGTCAATAATTTTGTTTAAATTTGTACCATACAAATAATAAAAAAATATAAAATCATGAAAAACTTAAAAGAATTAATCGAAAAAACAGTAAAAGAAGGTTATTTATTTGCATACGCTGCCGATGATATGCCTTTACAGGAAGCTATCGAGGATGGTTTTGTTGCTAAAAAAGAAAACAAAGCCATCTTGCAATTAATTGAAGAACTGAGAGGTTGGATTGATATGCAAAAGTATGACGAAGAAAAAACTCAAAAAGGTAAAATTAAACTGTATCAAAAAGCTTGTAACTTTGAAGGTTGGGAGCAAAATCATACACATTTATATAATTTAAAAGAAATATTAAAAGAATTAGAAAGTTAAAAATAAATATATAAATTAAACCCTTTTTTGCCATGAGAAAATTAACACTATTTACAAAAAAAGAACTATCGTTTTTTAAAGGACAACGCCCTTTGTTTAATGATGAACAAATGAAAATTATTAATCGGAAAACGCCAGAGTCTGAAATCGAAATTAAAACGGATAAAAACGGAGTTAAATATAAATCCGTTAAAGCCTCCTACGTTAAGGCTCTCTTAATGCTTGTCACGGGTGGTAATTATAGTTTTGAAATAAAAAGTAAGGAATATATCCCGTCTTCAAAAGAAATTTTAGTAGAAGGGTGTTTGAGTATCTCATATTTTGGTAAAGTAATTAATCGTGAACAATTCGGGCGACATTATCTGGCAATAAAAACAAATACAAGCGGGAATATAACAACATCTTACGCCTCGGATATGGGAAGTGGTTATAAGGCAGCCGCATCTGATTGTCTTAAAAAATGTGCTTCGGAATTTGGTTTTTGTTGGGATATTTACAACCAAATCCGCCCCGAAGCTAAACAATCAAAGCCAGAAATGAGCCACGCTGAACAAAAAAAACTTGAAAGGCTTTTGTTTTTTCTTTTAGAAGCAAAAACAACCGAGCAACTAGAAAATACCTATACTGAATTTTTGAAAACATCTGAAGAAACAGAGGCTTCAAAAAATTTATGTAAAGAACATATGAATAGAATAATTAAATTAAACCAGACTCATAAAAAATAGTTTAATAAAGCATGGGGCTGAAATAGTTTCTTGCTTTTAGCAATATAAATTAATCAATACTTACAGTTATGAACAATACATCTTTTCATGAAATTCTTTCAGAAATACAACCTATACCAGTTGAGCTTAATTGGATTGGCAATGAAGGTTGTGGTGATTTCGAATCCGAAATACACACCAGCCACCATAGTATAGTTGCAAATTATGAATGTTATGAACACGGGATATATGACCCGGGTGATTATTTTACCGCCCCGTATTTTACAACTGACGGACTTCAGGTTGTAGATATTGAAATAAAAATCTATAACGAATGTGGTGATGAGTTAACCCTTTCCTTAGAGCAAACAAAAATAATTTCCAATAAAATAGAATTGAGTTTAAATTCAATTTAAAATTAATTATTATGACAAAGAATAAACGTTATACACTTACAATTGACTTGTACATTGATGCAAGAACCGAAAGGGAAGCAATGGTTAAATCTGCTTTATTCGCGGAAGGACTCAGAAATAAATATGATAATCGTGCGCAAACCATAAGACTCGAAGAAACCCCTTTCGCAAGC
>JAUVJB010000029.1 GCA_030592465.1 Bacteroidota bacterium
CGGCATTAGTTCTATTTCCCTCAACTTCTTTATAATTAAGCTCGTATTCTTTGGGGTTTTTTACTAATAGTTTAAGAACATCGGTACTTGATAATTTATTCTTTATATTCAACTCATTAAATAAAAATTCTTTGGAATCTTGTTCTAAATAAATTTTTTCACGAGTAATTATATTTTTTATCTCAATATTATTAAGGATTTGCCAAATTTTAAATTCTTGAAATAAGGGTGATGATTTTGGTATTACATTATATCCTACTATTCTAGTCTTTGTTTTACCTGTTGCTTTATCAAAAAATTCCTGTTTCCAACTTTCAAATTCACAAACACTTAACAAACCTTTTTGTGATTTTAGCCTACGCTGATAAAAAATAATAACATCACAAATTTCTCTTTTTAATTCTTCGGTAAGTTCAGGATAATATTCTTTTTGTTTTTCCCAAATGGTGTTAAATTCATCAAGATAATCTTGACGATAAAATACTTGATTTTTTAATCTTGCGTGTGAATTTTGTTTTAACTGCTTGTACAAGCATTCTCCAACAGTTTGTTTGTTGAAATACAACTCTTTACTTCTATCACTTATTGCTCCAAGATATCCACTTGATGAATTGATATTGTTGTTTATTTCAGTTATTACATATGCGAGTTCTCCTTTTGTAAGTTGCTTAGAAATTGCTTCGTTTCGCCATTTATATAACTGTAATTTTACTTCATCGCGTTTTCCTTTATTTTCAGCAGTATAAATTTTATATTTCCCTAAAAATATTTTGGATGTAGCTTGTTTTCCTTTACCAACAATTTGTTCCTTGAATTCTTTTGATAAAATTTCAGGATAAAATTGTTTTTGAAAATTCCAAATTTTGTCTAACTCGTTTTGTAAATCGGAACGATAAAAGTCAGGAATAAGTTTTTTATTCTTTCCTAAATTTCTATAAACATATTGACCCGCAGTTAATTTATTTTCGTATAGTTGTTTTGCTACTTCCATGCCATCAATAGCCACGCCTTCGTCATCTGATTTTGCTTTTCTACTACTTTTATAACCACGTTTTTTGTTTATCATTAACAAAACTTTAGCTAAATCTTCTTTATCAATTTTTTCTTTTACCGCTTTTGCTCTTAATTCGTAAGTGAAAAAAGTTGTATTTTCCCCTTCTTCACTAAATAAAGTTTCATTTGTTATAAAATTATTTTTTTTTAATATTTCAATAAGTGCATTACGCCTTTGTTGATAACGATCAAGGTTTTTCCTCATCCCTCTTTTTTGAGTTCTGCCAGCATTTGGAGATAAGCCTTTACCTCCTTCAAAATCCTTTACAGGATTCATAGAATCTGAAATTTTTCCTGTTTTTCTATCCACTTTTTTTAAATTATCATCATATTGAATAATTCTTACTCCAAGTTTTACAATTGATGATTTTTCTTCTGTTGATTCTGCTTCGTTAACAAAAGCCCAACCAATTGATGTAGTACCCAAATCTAAAGCCAATATTTTTTTCATATCATTTATTTATTATTGTTTTTACAGTACCAAAAATCTGCAAGTCAGGGTTTGACTTCTATAATATTAGACTTTTCAGCCATAATTTACAGTTTAAGTCAAGCCCTGACTATCACTATCAGGATATTAAGACGATTATAGCGGATTTAAGGCAATAATTAATGTATAAATTTAATAAATAAATTATAAATGTTTTGTAATTTGTAAGATATTATCTATATTTGTTATACAAAATGAAGCAATTCACAATAAGGATTATTCCGTTGTGAAAACATTTGGTAAGCCTCTCCGCCAAAAGTGGGAGGCATTTTTTTTGCCAAATGTTTCACGAACACATTAAAAAAAATAAATATATGTGAGCTAAAACATTTAAAGCTGCCCAATCTTGTATTTGGTCGCTTTTTTATTGTTTTGTATTTTACTTGGGCTTAACTTTGATTGATACCATAACTTTTACAATTCTCCATCCCATTTTTTGTAGAATTCATTGAGAAATTGTTGCATAAACTTATCCCAACTTGACCTGTTTAAAATATATGGCACTGAATATCAGTAAGATGTAGTGCCACGAGGTTAGCACAGTTGAATTAATATCAGAGATAGGGACTGATATGAGTAAATGGAAAGGTAGTAAACAATTTGCAGCATGGCTAAACCTTGCTCCAAATACGAAGATTACCGGAGGTAAAATAATAAGTAGTAAAATGCAAAAAAAGAAAAATCATGCAGGACAAATTTTGCGAATGAGTGTCTGTAACCTATCTAGGAGTGTAGCTCCAATAGGTAACTTTGTAAGAAAAATGAGATCACGTTTGGGTAAAAAAGGGGGTGTCGTTGCTCCCGCACATAAACTTGCACGAATAATATACACTATGATAAAAGAACGGCAAGCTTATAATAAGTATATTATTGCAGATGAACATGAAAAATGGAAACAAATAAGGATAAAGAATCTCGAAAGACAATTAGAAAAATTAAAAAACGCGGCTTAATTCAGTCTGATTATCAACGATATACAAAAGAGTTATATAGTAGGTTAAAACAATCCCGAGTACTCGGGATTAAAAATAAACTAAATGCTTTTTATTAATTTGTAAAATTCATGTTATTATGTAATTTACACTATAAACAATTGATTAATAAGCTTATAAGCTATATTTTTCAGTTGTGTTTAATTATTTTTTAATTTATAAACATCTAATAATAAACAATTTATGAACTCCGAAACTTCAGATAATAATATAACAATTTTTGTATAATAATTTAAAGCAATGTGTGAACGCTTATAAAGTTTGATGTTTTAGCAATTTAATAGTATTAAATTTATTAAGCTTCAAAGCCTTTCATAATACCCCGTTTTGATTTTTTAATAAATAGAATTATTTCATTTCTTTCTTTTGATGCAGGTATTTCCGCTTCGACAATTTCAATAGCTTGAGCGTAATTATAACCTTTTTGGTATATAATACGATAAATTTCTTGAATGGCACGAATTTGTTCGTTAGCAAATCCTCGTCGTTTCAAACCGATTGAATTAATACCGACAAAAGATAATGGCTCATGAGCTGCTTTGACAAAAGGAGGGACATCTTTTCTCACTAAACTTCCGCCTGATATCATAACATGAGAACCAATATGAACAAATTGATGAATTGCTGAGATGCCGCCAATAATTGCCCAATCGTCTATTTTAACTTCTCCGGCAACCTGAACAGCGTTTACCAAAACGCAATTATTTCCTATTGTACAGTCATGTGCAATATGAACATAAGCCATTAATAAAGAATTATTACCAATTTTGGTTTTTCCAACAGTTTTTGTTCCTCTATTTATAGTAACAAATTCGCGAATAGTTGTATTGTCTCCAATTTCCACATAAGTTTTTTCGTCTTGAAATTTAAGGTCTTGAGGTATGGCTGATATAACTGCTCCCGGAAATATTTTACAATTTTTACCAATTCGTGCACCCTCAAAAATTGTTACATTAGGGCCAATCCATGTTCCTTCGTCAATTTCAACATCTTTATCAATTGTAACAAATGGGCTAACTACAACATTTGAAGCTATTTTTGTATCCGGATGAATATATGTTAATGGTTGTTTCACTTTTTTTATAATTTTTAATTGTCTTTTTTCATTTTTGCTATTTGTGCTAATAAATCTGCTTCCATAGCAAGTGTTTTTCCTACAAAAGCCTGTCCTTTCATGTGTGCTAAGCCTCTTCTGATAGGTTCAACAAATACTAATTTAAATAATATAGTGTCTCCGGGCACAATTTTATGTTTAAATTTAACATCATCAATTTTTAAAAAATATGTTGAATAGTTTTCAGGGTCAGGCACAGAATTTAAAATTAAAATCCCGCCTACTTGTGCCATTGCCTCAATTTGTAGTACCCCAGGCATTATTGGTTCGTCAGGAAAATGTCCTGCGAAAAAAGCTTCGTTCATTGTAACATTTTTTAATCCTACAATTGAATTTTCGTCAGCACTTATAATTTTATCAACTAAAAGAAAAGGTTGTCGATGTGGTAATATTTTTTTTATTTGATTAATATCTAGTAAAGGCTTTTTATTGGGGTCATAATCAGGAGCAATGCCTTTTTTTTCAGCAATTCTTATAAAATGTCGAATTTGTTGAGAAAATTTTGTGTTTACTGAATGTCCCGGTCGTGTTGCAACAATTTTTCCCTTAATTGGTCTTCCAATTAATGATAAGTCCCCTATTAAATCGAGAAGCTTATGACGAGCAGGCTCATTGCTAAATCGCAAATCAACATTATTTAACATTCCATTTGGTCGTGGTTTAACACTTGGTTTATTAAATAGTTTAGCAATTCTATCAATTTTTTCTTGCTCAACTTCTTTATCCATAATAACAATAGCATTGTCTAAATCCCCACCTTTTATTAAGTTATTGTTTAATAATGGCTCTAATTCGTTAAAGAATACAAATGTTCGACAAGGGGCTATTTCTTTCTCATAATCAGAGAGTTCTTTTAAAAGAGAATACTGATTACCTAAAACATAAGAATTGTAATCAACTAATACATTAATATTTAGATGGTCGTCAGGATAAATTACAATTTCAGAATTCCTGTCATTATCACAATAGCGAATTTCTTCTTTTATTTCAAAATAATTTTTTTCAGCATCTTGTTCTTCAATGCCCGCTTCTAATAACGCTTCAACAAATCTTATTGAGCTGCCATTCATAATTGGAACCTCAGGGCCATTAATTTCGATAAGTATATTATCGATACCAAGACCATAAATAGCAGATAGAACATGCTCAATTGTTTCAATTTTAACACCGTCTTTTTCAATTGTAGTGCCTCGTGACGTGCCAACAACATATTCTGCAACAGCCTTAATAACAGGTTTATTTTCCAAATCTATTCGTTGAAATTTGTACCCGAAATTTTCAGGCGCAGGTTTAAAAGTTAAATCAACATGTAAGCCTGTATGTAAACCGGTTCCTTTAACGGTAATTGGTTTTTTTATGGTTTTTTGTTTTTCATTCATAATATACAAAAATCAAATTTTGATAAAAATGCGAATGTAAAAGTATAATATTTATTTTAAAATATAAAATATGTAAAATCACATATTTTGATAATTAGTGTCAAAAAAAATAATTCATCTATTATTATTTATCATTATGAATCACGATGCTTCGGGAAAGTGTCTGCAAATCAACGAGTTGCTTCGTTGTGCCTCCTTGCAATTATGGTAAATATTGAGGTTTCGTGTAGATATTAAATAGTATTAATAATTTTTATTTTTCAATATCCCATATTATTTCATTATCCCAGTTCGATTTTATTTCTATTAAATCTTTGTAATAATATACTTTTTCAGGTTGAATTTTTTTTATAAAATTACCGGTATCCCATTTCCTGTTATTGTTTTTATCAATTATTAGTTTAAATAGATGCTTTTTGGGATTTAAATAATTAATATTAAAAGTTGTATCATTCAAAATAAAAAATTCTCTTAATATTTTTTCCTTTTCATTTAAAAGCTGCACAATTGAATTTGTTATAATATTATTAATCTCCAGCTTAATGCTGCCGTAATAATCAGATTCTTTGGTTTTGAATTTTCTTTCTATTGTGTCGTTTTTACAATTGTATATATCGGTAAAAGCTTCAGGATAGATAATCAATTTGTATTTTGAATTTTCTTCCCATTTATTTGAAAGACAAAATTTGCGTAATAAAATTGAGTCTTTTGTGAAAGTTGCCTGCTGAAGTATTTCTGTTGAATCTTTAAGCAAAAACAGTTGAATTTTTGACGTATCATAGTTTTGAATAGGCGATTCCGGTGTTAAAATAATGTTTTGGTTTAAATCAACTTTCTGCATTATGTTAGTTATGATGTTAAGATAAACTTTTTGGGTTAGTTCTTTGTTTTCTTCTTTTTTTCTTTTCTTTTTTTTCGGTATTTCCCCCTTTTCAGTATAAACTAAAGTTACTGTATCTGAAACAAGGCTGTCTTGTCTTAGAATATTTGTTTTATTATATTTAAGTTCAAAAATCAGGCTGTCGTGTTTATAAATTATTGAATCTGTCAGCCAACAAATAACAGTATCATTATTGATGCTATTTTCTATTATGTTCCATTTTTTTGATTGTGTATCAAAATTAATTGGTAATATTTCACATTTTTTGTTTGATGGTTTATGGAATATAAAGACGCATTTTTCTTTTTTATCTCTGCTTGTTTTTTCAATATATTGTTTCTCATAGTCTTCTTGAAACATATATAAATCAAGACTTTTTATTTTTGAGACAAATTCGTTATGTATAATAATTGTATCTTTATAAATAGTATCGTTGTGAATAGTGTCATTACCAATAATTTTATCAATAATTTGAAGAGTATCGACAAACTCCACCTCTTTGTAACCCGGAATGATTAATGAATCTAAAAAAGCAATTTCTTCACTTGGCTGGTCAAATAAAAGATTATTATTTCCATCGTTTAAAGCGAAAATATGATAATTACCGGATTTAATATTATTAATTGAAAATTGTCCTTCCTTATTTGTTTGTGAGATATAATCAGGAATTTTTTTGTAAGGCGTAGAGTCGTTATAATTTTCATACAACATTACTTTAACAAATTGTTTCGGTTCTAAGCTAAAAGCATCGTAAATAAAACCTCGCACAAAAAGAGAATCGATATGATTCCCTGTTGAAAAACAATATTGATAATTTGACAAAATATTGCTTTCGTTTACATCAACAATTGCATCGTGAAAATTAATGTTATAAGTTGTGTTGTCGTGCAAAGTGTCTTTTATTTCTATAATAAGATTTTTGCCGGATACTCTTATTATCGGTTGTTCTTTTAATGGAGGAGACACTAATAATTCTTTGTTGAGATTCTTTAATTGAAAATACTCATCAAATTTTACAACAACTTTTTTTTGTTTAAAATTAACAGAATAATTTTCAGGTATGCTTTGTAAAATTTTAGGAGGAGTTACATCTTTTGGTCCACCGGTAGGCACAACTATTTTGGCACACGATGCTGTAAATAATATACCTGTAATTAAAAGGTAAAACCTAAATCTTATTGCTTTATTTTTAATTGATTTAATATTCATTAATTATTGAGTATAATAATTTTAAAAAAACAAAATTAACTTAAAGCAACAAATTCAGCAAAAAATAATTGATTAACTTATGAATATTCTCTGAAAAAAAATTTCTTTATCCTCTAATTATATTAACTACACGAATTTTTTTTTTATGATTTAAGTTTGTAACTTAATCGGGAGTTAGTAAAAAAAATCAATATTTGCCGTCATTGTAAGGAGGTACGGCGAAGCAATATGCTGATTTGCAGATTAAAAGCTAAAGGCTAAAATGAAAAGTATTTCAAAATTATTTTTTTCTATATATTTGTTTTACTTTATACTTTTTAGCCTTTAGCCTTTTTACTTTAGCTTTTTAATGCAATAATGTTTAAAACAGCCCGTGTATTTCCGCATCAATTTTATCAATAACAAAACTTAAATCTTCGGGTTTATCAATAAAATTACGTTTATCAACATCAACAATCAATAAATTACCGAGATTATACGAAATTATCCATGCTTCGTATCTTTCGTTTAATCTTTTAAGATAATCAAGGCGGATAGAGTTTTCATATTCCCTGCCTCTTTTTTGAATTTGATTAACCAGAGTAGGAACTGTAGCACGAAGATATATCAACAAATCGGGAGGTTCAACCAACGAACTCATTAATTGAAATAATGACGAATAATTATTAAAATCACGTGTTGTCATTAAGCCCATTGCATGTAAATTTGGTGCAAAAATGGATGCATCTTCATAAATGGTACGGTCTTGAATAACTGTGTTTCCTGATTTTCTGATTTCAAGTACTTGATTAAACCTGCTATTAAGAAAATAAATCTGAAGATTAAACGACCATCGTTGCATATCGTCATAAAAGTCATTCAAATAAGGATTTTCATCAACATCTTCGTAGCGTGCTTCCCAGTTGTAATGTTTTGATAATAACCTTGTTAGTGTGGTTTTTCCCGAACCAATATTACCTGCAATTGCAATGTGCATAATTATTTTTTTTGAGTTTTAAATTGAAACTAAAGTACAAATGATTTTTGAATATTCAAAAAGCTAAAAATAAAAAATAGTAAAAAAATTATTATTATGATAACAGAAAAAAAACATTAAATATTTCAATCATGTTATTTAAAACGATATAAGTTTGCTGCTTAACCCGAATGAGAAATCTGCCGGATTTTTAAAATCCGGCAGATTTGTAGTCTAAAAACTTTTCAACGTCCGCCAGCCGGCGGACTTAAAAACGTTTTTTTGTTTTTAAAAGAATGTAGATAAATCCGATGAGCCATTAAGTTAATTCCATATTTTTTTTTAAACATACGAGCTTAGCTTTAATTATTTTCAATCATTTTATTTATTTCATTTTTCAATAATGGTAAATGCTTTGATATAATAGCCCATATATTTTCATCTGAAATATTATCGTATGCGTGAATTATCTGATTTCTTAATCCAATTATTCTTTTAGCATTTTTTATGGGAAATTCAGGGTCTCTTTTTAAAATTCGGTTTATTGCTTCGCCAATAATCTCTAAGTCTCTTTCAATAGCTCTTTTAAGTAAAATATTTGTCTTGTACCGATTAAAATCTTTTGGAAATTCATCAAAATAATTTTCAATCTCTATAATTGCACCTTGAATATCATACAACCATTTTAGAATTCGTTCGTCCATAAATTATTTTTTTATTTTTATCAATTGATTGTTTAAAAATAGGGTTCTTAACGGTCTGTATTTCAACCAAATCAACTTTCCTGCTAAATAATTTTTCTAATGCCTCTTTAAAATCCATATAATTATCGAAATAATCCAATATCTCAACATTACCAAATTTTACCAAAAAATCTATATCACTATCTTTTTTGAAATAATTCGTTAAAATCGAACCAAATACATACAGTTCTTTCACTTTATGTTGAACACACAAAGTATTTAATTCATCTATATGATCTATAATCAACTTCATATAAACAAAGATACAAATTAATAAATCACAGCCAAAATATATGATAAAGTTCAAAAGGTATTACATACATTAATAATTAATGTTTAATTGTTTTCAAGAAACATCCCCGCTTCAAATAAATTTTTCACAACCGGCATGTTTGTTTTTAATAAACGAGTTCGCGATTGGTGTCCTCTATCAACAAGAATACATTTACAACCAATTTTTTTTGCAACTTCATAATCGTGAATTGTGTCGCCAATAAGGCAGGTTTGTTCAGTTTCTATGTTTGAGTTATTAATATAATCTAATGCAATACCAATTTTATTATTTGCAAAATGATTGTTAATACCGAGAATATGCTGAAAATAATTTTTTATGTCTCGTTCAATTACAGATTCTGTTAAATCTGTTTCTTGCATTGCCGATAAAATAATTTGTTGGTAATTTTTATTATTAAATTTTTGCAATATGGGTTTAACATCAGTGAAAAGATTACTTGTTTTTAATTTCTTTTGATAAATGTTGATAAATTCAACAGCCAAAACATCAAACGTCTCTTTATTAAAATCAAATCCAACTTTTTTATAATAATCAATAACAGGAAAAGTAAATATTTCTTTGTAATGTTTTTTTGTAATTTGTTCAATATTTCTTTTTTGCAATAATATATTTATTGTTGCTATGCAAACATCAACATCGTCAAGCAAAGTGCCATTCCAATCCCAAATTATTGTGTTTATTTCGTTCATTTTTCAAAATATCTTTTTTACAATCTTAAGCCAAAATAATCGAATTTACCCCCACAAAAAAAGTATTATCCCTCTAATGCTCATCAATAACTTTTTTTTGGAGTGTTTCGCGGTTCATGATTTTTCAGTGCATAAGAAATCCCATTCCGAGAATTAATTCGGCAGAATTTTTAGCCAACCAAATTTATCCGGATAATTGAGATTTTAATAATTCACCGTGTTTTTGTATGCCCCACGAAGTGCTCAAAGTAATCAATAAAATGCGTTAAAATGCAGCTTTAAATTGTCTTAAAAATCTAACATCGTTTTCAAAGTATAAACGAAGGTCATTAATTTGATATTTAAGCATAGCCAATCGTTCAACACCCATGCCAAAAGCAAAACCTGTATATTTCTCTGAGTCAATATTATTGCTTTCTAAAACATTAGGGTCAACCATTCCGCAACCTAAAACTTCGAGCCAGCCTGTATATTTACAAACATTACAACCTTTGCCGCCGCATATTTTACAGGTAACATCCATTTCGGCTGATGGTTCGGTAAATGGAAAATAAGATGGGCGTAATCGAATTTTTGTGTCTTTTCCAAACATTTCTCTTGCAAAATATAGCAAAGTTTGTTTTAAATCGGCAAACGAAACATTTTCGTCAATATATAAGCCTTCAACCTGATGAAATATGCAATGAGCGCGTGCAGAGATAGCTTCATTTCTAAAAACACGTCCGGGTAAAATTGTGCGAATAGGAGGCTTTTGTGTTTCCATCACACGCACTTGTACTGATGATGTATGTGTTCGTAATAATATATCAGGGTCTTTTTCAATAAAAAAAGTATCTTGCATATCGCGTGCAGGATGTTCTTTTGGGAAGTTAAGTCCGGAAAAAACATGCCAATCGTCTTCAATTTCGGGTCCTTCGGAAACAATAAAACCAACACGGGAAAAAATATCTGTAATTTCATTTTTAACAATTGAAATTGGATGGCGTGTGCCTAATTCAATATTGTCGCCGGACATTGATAAATCTAACGAAACTTGTTGTTGCTGTGTGTCTTCTAAATTATTTTTAAGTGAAGTTATTTTTTCAATAACAATGTTTTTTAATGTATTGATTGTTTGCCCAAAGTCTTTTTTTTGCTCAGCAGGTATATTTCTAAATTCAGAAAATAATTTTGTAATCTCTCCTTTTTTTCCAAGAAATTTAATGCGAAATTTTTCAATTTCATCAATGTTTTTTGCCGAAAATTGTTCTGCCTCTTTAATTAGTCCTTTTATTTCTTCAAGCATTTTACTCAAAATTTTAATTAAGTTACAAAATTAAATAAAATACGGTATTTTTCATTAGTTTATAATTTTTATTTTCGTAACAACATTTTTTAAAGTACGGTCATGTTTGTCGATTTTTACAGAAACAATTTTATCAATAACACCGAATCCCTCGCTCTTTCGGAGCGGACTCAACTATAAATTACCATTACATTTTAGAGGATACAAAAAACACTAACAACCAACTGATTATTCATATTTTATTTTTTAAAATTTTTTTAGTGGAAAAGTTAATTTTATAATAAATTTGTGTAAAAAAATCAGACTTATTTTTATCTTTACTTTCGTGAATATCTATGATGAATTTGGTCTATAATTTAACTATCAAATAAATTAATTACAAATGCAAATTAAACGTTTATTTTCAACAGCAGTATTGTGTGTATTTATTATAAATGTAAATGCTCAATTATCTTTTCAACAAAACAATTTACAGGAAGTAGAAAAAACGGAAATTTCCGCAAAAGTGAACAAAACAAAAATTCCGTGGATAAAAAATACCGGTCAACAACAATCAGAAGTAGCATTTTATGCTGAAACATTTTCAGGTACAGTCTTTGTTACCAATACAGGTAAAATTGTTTATAGCTTACCGATTGACAGTACAACATCTTACATTTTGTGCGAAAGTTTTATTAAAACAACTGATGTTTTTAAAAAATCTGATGTTTCCGGAGAACTGCCATCACAAACAAAAGTAAACTATTTTACAGGCAATAATAGTGATAATTGGCAAAATAACATATCAACTTTCAAAACAGTAAACTTTGGTAAAGTTTGGGATGGTATAGAAGTAAAACTAAATGCTTATGGGAATAATATTGAAAAACTTTTTTACATTAGTCCAAATGTAAACTATAACAATATACAACTTAAACTGCAAGGTGCAAAGGGACTTAAGACATCTAAAAATGGCGAACTTATTATAAAAACACCCGAAGGTAATATAAAATTTACAAAACCTGTTGCCTATCAAATTATTGAAAACAAAAAACAATATGTTGAAGTTGCTTATACTACAAAAGGTAAGACTTATGGATTTGAACTGGGAAAATACAATCCGGATTATGAGCTTGTAATTGACCCGCTTATTGCTTCAACTTTTGTTGGAGGCAGTAATAGCGACCGCATATATTCTATTGTGCTTGATGACTCAAATAATGTATATATTACAGGAGGTGTATATTCAAGCGATTATCCTGTAACTGCTTCATCTTATGACCCCACTTATAACGGTAAATGGGAAGTATTTGTATCTAAATTTACACCGGATTTAAGCGAACTTACAGCATCTACTTTTATGGGTGGCGGTGAATTTGATGTAGGATTAGCAATGACTCTTGATACCTTAGGAAATGTATATGTTACAGGATACGCACATTCAGGTTTTCCTGTTACAAGCTCGGCTTACGATGAAACAAATAATGGAGCGGAAGATGTTTTTGTAGCAAAATTAAGTTCTGATTTAAGTACTTTGCAAGCCTCTACTTTTATTGGAGGTCTTTCTACTGAATACGGTTACTCAATAGCTATTGACGGTTCAGGAAATGTACTCGTTACAGGATGCACATACTCATCAGGTTATCCCACAGCAGGTACACCTTATAACGATGACCCTAGTGGTGGTGCAGATATATATATATCAAAATTTAATTCTGATTTAAGTACACTGATAGCTTCTACTTATATTGGCAGCAGTGATGATGATTATGCTTACTCAATTGTTCTTGATGGCTCTGATAATGTATTTATTACAGGCTTTACTCTTGCAAACAATTACCCTACAGCAGGTACACCTTATGATAATACACATAATGGGAGTTATGATGCTATAATATCAAAATTTACTCCGGATTTAAGTACGCTTACAGCTTCAACTTATCTTGGCGGAAGTTCTGATGAATGGGGACACTCTATAATTTTTGATGCTTCGGGAGATTTACTGATTACAGGATTTACTTATTCAAGCGATTTTCCCACAGCAGGCTCGCCTTATGATGATTCGCATAATGGAGGTGCTGATGTTTTTATAACAAAAATAAATTCTGATTTAAGCACACTTTCAGCTTCTACTTTTATTGGTGGCAGTCTTTCTGAAGAAGGTCATTGTATTGCAATTGACGATTCGGGAAATATATTTGTCTCAGGGCATACAAGATCAAGTGATTACCCTACCACAGGCTCACCTTACGACGATTCGTTTAATGGCGGAGCTAAAGATATTAATGTTTCAAAGTTAAGTTCTGATTTAAGCACACTGTTAGCTTCTACTTTCATTGGAGGCAATGATGATGAAAACAGCAACTTTCTTGCTGTTGACAACTCCGGTAATATATTTGTTTCAGGATATACAGAATCTAGCAATTATCCAACAACAAGCTCTTCTTTTGATGATTCGCATAACGGAGGTGAAGATGCTATTATTTCAAAATTTGATAATAATTTATCTTCCCTACCGGTAATAACATCTCAACCTACTAACCAATCAATATGTGAAGGAAATAATGCAATTTTTAGTATTACAGCTACGGGAGCAGATAGTTACCAATGGCAAGAAAATACAGGCAGTGGATTTGAAAATATTACTGATGGAGATATATACAACGGAACACAAACAGATACACTGATAATTACAAGTGCAACAGCGAATATGAATACTTATGAATATCAATGTGTTGTTGCTAACTCATGTGGAAATATAACAAGTAATATTGCAATTTTGACGGTTTATCAATTTGTTTCAATAACATCTCAACCTAAAAATCAAGCAGTATGCGAAGGAAATGATACAATTTTTAGTATTACAGCTACGGGAGCAGATAGTTACCAATGGCAAGAAAATACAGGCAGTGGATTTGTAAATATTACTGATGGAGATATATACAGCGGAGCCGAAACAGATACACTGATAATTACAAGTGCAACAGCGAATATGAATACTTATGAATATCAATGTGTTGCTGGTAACTCATGTGGAAATATAACAAGTAATATTGCAATTTTGACGGTTTATCAATTTGTTTCAATTATTTCTCAACCCATATCACAAGAAATACAAGAAGACAGCAATGTTGTATTTGCGATAATTGCAAACGGAGATATAACAGCTTATCAATGGCGAAAAGACGAAATACCATTATCTGATACCGAAAATACTAACGGAACAATAACAAAAGAACTAACAATTTCAAATGTTTCACAAAACGATGCAGGAAATTACGATTGTGTAATTACAGGGGAATGTAACGAAGCAATAACAAATCTTGTAAGCTTAACAGTATTAACAAGTATTGATGCCATACAAAATGCCGATTATATAGAAATATATCCAAACCCGACAAACGGAATATTTACAATTGAAGGTAAAAACATTCAGGCTGTTGAAATTACAAATATTAGCGGACAAACGATTAAACAATTATCAATTGACAATAAGAAATCATCAATAATAAATTTAAAAGGGCAAGCAAAAGGCGTGTATTTTTTAAAAATTCAAACAAATAATCAAATTTTAACAAATAAAATTATTTTAAACTAAATAATGAGTTCTCTACAAAAAGTTAGAAAAATCGTTATTGCGAAAGAGGAACGGCTGAAGCAATCCATTGATTTACAGATTGTTTCATTGCGTTCGCAATGATGTTCTACCTGCTTTCGCAGTGAATTTATAAATTAAATACAAAAACGTGTATGATATAATAGAAGCATTGATTTCTATAAATTTTGTCTTAACAACATTTGTATTTTACTAAATAGCTCTTCGTGCTCAAAAGGTTTTGTAATATATTCATTCATCCCTATTGATAAACATTTATCTTTTTCTTCTTTCATAGCATTTGCTGTCATGCCAAGAATTGGGATGCTGTTTTTTGGTAATGGTAATTCTTTTCTAATAATATTGGTAGTTTCATAACCATCCATTACAGGCATAATAATATCTAATAATAAAAGATTATAATTATTTTTATGCATCATTTCAATAGCAATTTTACCATTTTCGGCTTCATCAATTTTAATTGAATCGTTAAAATAATGTATGGTGTCAATAGTCAATGTCCTATTAATTGGGTTGTCATCTACTAATAAGATGTTTAATTTTTGAATGTTTTTGTTTTGATGTGTGGTGATATTTTTTAATTTTTCAGACAACTTTTTACCTTTAGATTTTTGATAATTAATAATAAAAATAAAAAAAGTTCCTTTCCCAACTTCACTTTCTATTTTAATATTACCTTTTTGTAAATCAATAAGATTTTTTACAATTGCCAAGCCTAATCCGGTACCTCCATATTTTCTGGTTGTGTCATCCTCTGCTTGAGTATAATTTTTGAATATGCTTTTAAGTTTGTTTTTCGAAATTCCTATGCCTGTATCAGAAACAGCAAATTGAATAGTTTCATCGTTATTATTTTGGTTAATAAGCGTTGTGGAAATTTTAATTTCACCATTCTCATTTGTGTATTTAATTGAATTTGCCACAAGATTTGTTAGTATCTGATTTAAACGGAATGGGTCTCCAATTAAGTATTTTGGAATTAATTTGTCATTTATAACAGTGAACTTTATGTTTTTTTGCTCTGTTGCAACAGACATTGTCTTTTTGAAATTAGACATTAATTCTAACAAATTAAATTCTATATTTTCAATCTTTAATTTTCCGGCATCAATTTTTGAGAAATCAAGAAGGTCGTTGATAGTAACAAGAAGGCTTTTACATGATGTTTTAATATTTTCAACATATGACGTTGTTTTTTGGTCAAGTCTCATTTTCTCCATAAGATTTGTGAATCCCACAATAACATTAACAGGTGTGCGTATTTCATGACTTATTCTTGCAAAAAATAATTCTTTAAGTTTAGTGGTTCTGATTAATTCTTTATTTGTGGCATGAAGTTTTTCAGATTGATTCGTAATTTCTTCTTTTTGTGTCCTTAGTATTTTGTTAACTTTTTGTTTTTGGCGAAAATTTCTAAAAATCACAATTAAAGTAATAAGTAGCATTATTGAGCCAAGTATAGAAATATTACGCTGAATGTTTTTTTGTTTTATTATTTCTTCTTTCTGAGAAAGTTCATTTTTTTGTCTTTCAATTTCTTTTCGTTTTTTTTCTGTTTCATAAATGGTTTGCATTTTAACAATTTGCATTGCTTTTTCTTCATTAAATATACTGTCTTTGTATTTTATAGAATTTCTATAACTATCAAGAGCTTTTTGAGTATTGCCTAATTTTTCATAGGTGTGTGAAAGCTGTTCTAAGCCTGACATAATAAGCCTTTTGGAATTTACTTGTCGTGCAAATTTTAATCCTGTTTGTAATTGTTTTAGCGATGTTTTGTAGTCCCCAATATCTGCATATACTTCACCCAAATAAATTCGACTTGTTGCTATATGTCTTTTATCTCCTGCCTGTTCATTGATTTTTAGTGTTTTGTTGTAAAATTCAATAGATTTATTATACTCACCTATAGTTCTGTAAATTTTCCCAATATCGTTATTACAAATAGCCATCCCTTTTTTGTTGTTCATTTGTTTGTTAACTTCAAGCGATTGCTTATAATATTTAATTGCATTATCATAATCTTTTTTTGATTCATAAACCCATGCAATTGAATTTAAGTTGATGGCAACACCAATAATGTTATTTCTTTTTTGTTCTATTTTCATTGCTTTATTAAAATATAGAGCTGCATCATCATAACTCCCTTGATAAGTATAAATAATCCCAATGCTGTTATTTGCTGTTGCAAGATTTTTCATATCATTTAGCTCTTGGGCTAATTTCAGTGCCTTAAAATGATATATTAAAGCCTTATTATCTTCTGCCAATCGTCTATATGTTACTCCTATATTATTTAAAATAGTTACAATTAAATGCTTGTTGTTTATCTTTTTTGCAATATCTAATGCTTGTAAATGAAGTTTTAAAGATTTGTCATACATTCCCGATTTTCTATAAATTTTTCCTTTATAATCTAATGTTTTTGCAAGATATTTATTATTCGCAATTTTTTTTGACAGTATTATGGCTTTATCAATATATGTATTACAAGAATCAAATTTTTCTTTATTTCCAAAGTTATGGGAAATAATAATATATGTATTTATTATATTAGTATCCTCTTTTAAAGATTTAAGAATAGTTTTTAGACTATCTAAATTCTGATTATTAATTGCACTGGTATTCGATGTTATAATCAAAAGAATAAAAAAAAGTATTAAATATTTTTTCATACGGTAAAATTATTTATCTAATATTCAATATTACTAATAAATTTTGATATTTACAACAGAAATGTTTTTAGGATGATAAGTTGTGTTAATTTTACAGAGATATGACATATCTCGCAGATATGTCATATTTTTTTATTAAAAAATCGTAGTTTATAACCATTAACAGCGTAATTTTAGAGTAATACATCTGCTAACATCATTTTTTAACTTTCGTTTTAATAAATTCACGATTTAGTTTAGCAATATGAGTAATTGAGATGTTTTTAGGGCATTCAACTTCACACGCTCCGGTATTTGAGCAACCGCCAAAGCCAAGTTCATCCATTTTGGCAACCATATTTCTTGCTCTTTCAACAGCTTCAATTTTGCCTTGTGGTAATTTAGCAAGATGCGAAACTTTTGAAGCAACAAATAACATTGCCGACGAATTTTTACATGTAGCTACACATACGCCACACCCAATACATGCTGCAGCATCAAAAGCATCTTCCACATCTTTTTGAGATATTGGAACAGAATTAGCTTCCTGTGCCGAACCGGTATTTACAGAGATATATCCCCCAACTTGAAGAATCTTGTCAAAAGCACTGCGGTCAACCATTAAATCTTTTATTACAGGGAAAGAATTTGCTCGCCAAGGCTCAACCGTAATTGTATCGCCGTCTTTAAATTTTCGCATCATTAGTTGACAGGTTGTTATACCTGTATCCGGACCATTAGCCCTGCCGTTAATAAACAATCCGCACATACCACAAATGCCTTCACGGCAATCATGACCAAAAGCAACAGGCTCTTCCTTATCTTCAAGTATTAATTGGTTATTTAAAATGTCTAACATTTCAAGAAATGAAGTGTCTGCATTAATGTTTGACACTTTATAAATTTTAAAACAACCTTTTGATTGTGCGTTTTTCTGTCGCCATATTTTTAATGTAAAATTCATTTCTTTAAATTATTGGTTCTTTCTTAATTTAATTGGGTAATCAAATTTGTCACCCTTCTTTTAAAGGCTAAAGGCTAAAGTAAAAAGTGTTTCAAAATTATTTTTTTTCTATATATTTTTTTCTTTTTTTTATTTTATACTTTAAAATTTTTAGCCCCCGTTAAATAATTGCTTTGCAGGTTTCACATGGTTCACCTTGTGAAATAATTTTGCTTTGCAAAATTGCTTCGCATTTCACAGGGTAAACTTTAGCCTTTAGATTTATGAATCAATAATAATCAATAATCAATAATCAATAAACAATTAAAACTTTAGCCTTTTTACTTTATTCTTTTACCCACTCTAAATCAC
>JAUVJB010000057.1 GCA_030592465.1 Bacteroidota bacterium
ATAATTTTTTTTTATTAGCTTTTTTAATATTTTCGTGAAATTAAAATATTTATTTTTCGATTTTATATGTATATTTGCTTTTTATTATTGAATAAAATTATCTATTTTTAAGATAGAAATTAAATAACTTATTTGAAAATATTATTTATGGATAAATTTGAATTTGCAGGAACAGATGACCGCCCAAAAGTTTTCTTAGATAAAGAGAATGGTAAGTTTGAGTTTTCAGGAAAATCATTACCTGAAGATGTAGAGGAATTTTATCGCCCGATACTTGATTGGTTAAATGATTATTGTGAAGAGCCTAATGAAAAAACTGATGTTGTTTTTAAGATGGACTATTTTAATACCGCTTCATCAAAAATGTTATTAGATGTAATGGGGAAATTCGAAGAAATTAAGGAAGATGGTCATGACGTTGTGATACATTGGTATTATATGGAAGATGATGAAGATATGCAAGAAGCAGGTGAGGGCTATGAAGAACTTATTGAGGTTCCTTTTGAACATGGATCTTTTTAACTAATCTTTTGTGTATATACTTAACGGTTATATTGTCATTGATAGTCTTAATAGTCATTAAATAACTGAATAACAACAAATGACGGCGAAGCCAAATGACTATAAATGACGTGAAACAAATGACAACAAATGATAAATTATATTACGCAAAATATAACCGCTCAAAGTATAATTATAATGATATTTTAGATGAACTAAAAAACTGTACGGTTTGTCCTCGTAATTGTTATGCAAATCGGTTTACCTCAAATTTAGGTTATTGTAAAAGTGATGCTTCTTTTAATATAGCATCAATATTTGCCCACCATGGTGAAGAACCTGTTATTAGTGGTGAGAAAGGTATTTGTAATATTTTTTTTACTCATTGCAATTTACAATGTACTTACTGCCAGAATTATCAGATTAGCAGAAATAACGAGAACTTATCACAACATAATCTTGAATTATCTGAAGTTATTGATAAAATTGTATCTATACTTAATACCGGCTGTAATTCAGTTGGATTTGTTTCGCCGTCACATTTTGTGCCACAAGTTAAAATTATTATAAACGAGCTTCACAAATTAGGCAGATATCCAACAATAGTTTATAATACAAATTCGTATGACAAAGTTGATACTTTAAAGCAATTAGAAGGATTAGTCGATGTTTATTTGGCTGATTTTAAATATATTAACTCTGATATTGCTGAAAAATATTCAGATGCTTATAACTATCCCGAAATAGCATCAATGGCAATAAAAGAAATGTATCGACAAAAAGGTTCATCTTTAATCATCAATGAAAAAAAACAAGCAGAATCGGGTTTAATAATTCGCCACCTTATTCTTCCCTGTAATATTGAAAATAGTATTGATATACTAAAATATATTGCCGAAGAAATATCAACAACGGTTTATACCTCATTAATGTCACAATATTATCCTACAATAAATGTGCGAAATGACAGTGCTTTGAACAGGACTTTAAACGCCGGTGAATATAAAAGAGTTGTGGACGCAATGCATGAATTTAGTTTTCATAATGGTTGGGTACAAGAGCTTAAAAGCCAATCATATTACTTGCCTGATTTTGGAAATGAAAAGCCTTTTTAACAACTTTGCAGATGAATTATTTATCTCTCTAATTTTAATTAAATTATAAATCCTAACATTATTAATATATTTTTGTAGCGTAAAATAAATATTTATTATTGGGCATTTTTCAAAACCGTATAAAAGTAATTTACATTTTTTTTGATTATTGAATTTCCCCGAAGGGGAAAAATATTAATAACTCCGTATGCAATGCGGAGTTAAAGAAATAATAAGTTATGTTACAACCCGTCAGCTGACGGGTTGAATAAAACTATCATAATAATTATTTTTCTATTCAATCCGTCAGCTGACGGATTGATGTTAATATGATTAGTTAATACCATAGGTTGCACCTAAGGTTATTAAAATTAAACTCTTTCAGAGTTTCAAAAAAGTGTAAACTGCAAAATGAAAGATACCTATTATTATTTAAATTTTATAATGAAAGTAGCAGGTTTTACATTTATTCGAAATGCTTTAAAATATGATTATCCCATTGTTGAAGCAATAAAATCGATTTTGCCAATTTGCGATGAGTTTGTTGTAGCTGTGGGTAAATCAGATGATGATACATTAGAATTAATAAGAAGTATTGATAAAGAAAAAATTAAGATTATTGAGACTGTCTGGGATGAATCGCTGAGAGAAGGAGGTAAGGTTTTGGCAGTTGAAACAGATAAGGCTTTTAATGCTGTTTCAAGTGATGTTGATTGGGCTTTTTATATTCAAGGTGATGAAGTTGTGCATGAAAAATATTTAGATACAATATATTCCGCAATGCAGAAATATAAAGATGATGAAAAAATAGACGGCTTGCTTTTTAAATATTTGCATTTTTATGGTTCTTACGATTATATTGGGGATTCTTACAGATGGTACAGACGTGAAATTAGAGTAATAAAAAATAATAAAAATATTTATTCATATCGTGATGCTCAAGGGTTTAGGAAAGGTAACAATCTAAGATTAAATATCAAACTAATTGACGCTTATATTTATCACTACGGATGGGTAAAAGACCCTCGTGCAATGCAAGGCAAACAAGAATCTTTCAACAAATTATGGCACGATAATAATTGGCTCAAAAAGAATGTAGATAGGTCTGATGAATTTGACTATTCAAATATTGATTCATTAAAGCATTTTGAGGAGACACATCCTGCGGTTATGTCTTCACGAATAAAAAGAAAGAACTGGCGTTTTGATTATGACATTTCTTATAATAAAATATCAGGTAAAGATTTTTTTAAAAAAATTATTGAAGAATTTACAGGATATAGAATAGGAGAATATAAAAATTATAAAATAATTTAAAACAATGATTATAAAACAATCTGAGTTTGTTATAAGCAACACGAATATCGCCAAATGCCCTGCACCAAATATGCCTGAATATGCATTTGTCGGGCGTTCAAATGTTGGAAAATCATCGTTAATTAATATGTTAACAGGTAGAAAAAAGCTTGCCAAAATTTCAGTTAAGCCGGGTAAGACACGGTTGATAAATCATTTTATTATTAATAAAAATTGGTATTTGGTCGATCTTCCGGGTTATGGATATGCTAAAGTATCAAAAACAAGTAAAGATAGTTGGCAAAAATTTATAAACAAATATATTGAAAATCGTGAAAATTTAGTTTGTCTTTTTGTTTTAATTGATTCACGCCTTGAACCTCAAAAAAATGATTTAGAATTTATTGATAGCCTTGGAAAAAAACAAATACCTTTTGCATTGGTTTTTACTAAAACCGATAAATTAAATAAAATTAAATTATCGAATAATTTAGAAATTTTTAGAAAAACAATGTTAGAAAAATGGGAAGAATTGCCAAGAGAATTTATCACATCTTCGGAAAAAGTTATTGGCAGAGACGACATTTTGAATTATATTGATGAGCTAAATAAATTATATAACGAAAAAAAATAAAAAACTGTTTTTAAAGATGTTTTAATATGTGAAAAAATGTAATTTCATTTATACTTTTACACAAAAATAAAAAATAAAAAAAGTTATGCCAGTTCACAACTCAATTAAGATTTTTTCCGGTTCGTCATCAAGATATTTAGCTGAAAAAATCGCGAGAAGCTATGGAACCAAACTTGGAAGTTCTTCATTATTAAAGTTTAGTGATGGTGAATTTCAAACATCATATATCGAAACAGTAAGAGGAGCGTATGTTTTTATTATCCAATCAACATTTGCACCATCTGATAATTTAATGGAACTGCTTTTAATGATTGATGCAGCCAAACGAGCTTCAGCATATAAAATTGTAGCTGTTATACCTTATTTTGGTTTTGCACGACAAGACCGAAAAGATAAACCACGTGTGTGGATAGGAGCAAAGCTGGTAGCTGATTTGTTATATGCAGCGGGCGTTTCACGAGTTATGACAATGGATTTACACGCCGACCAAATTCAAGGTTTTTTCAATGTTCCTGTTGATCACTTATATGCTTCATCAATATTTGTTCCTTATATAAAAAGTTTAAAACTTCCAAATTTAACAATAGCAGCTCCTGATATGGGTGGTACAAAACGTGCTTATGCTTATTCAAAACATTTAAGAACTCCGGTTGTTATTTCACATAAAACAAGAGATAGAGTAAATGTGGTTGGCGATATGGCTGTTATTGGCAGAGTAAAAGGCAGGAATGTTATTATTGTTGATGATATTGTTGATACAGCAGGAACTATAACCAAAGCATCTGATATTTTACTTCATAAAGGAGCAAAAAGTGTTAGAGTTGTTGCAACTCATGCTGTATTGTCAGGTCCTGCTTACGAAAGAATTGAAAATTCATCAATTACCGAGCTTATTGTTACTGATACAATTCCGTTAAAACAAAAATGTGATAAAATAAAAGTCCTTTCTGTAGCTGACATTTTTTCTGATATTATAAAAAAAGTATATAATTATCAGTCAATAAGTTCGAATTTTATTTTTTAAATTATTATATTTGCAAGCTCAAAAAAATAGTATTAACGTGTGATGTGGAAAATAATAATTATTTGAATTAAAATAACTTATATGTTTTTTTAGTAGCACAGAAAATTAAAAAAAATGGAAACAATTGAGATTAAAGGAACAGTTAGAGAAAATGTAGGTAAAAAATTTACAAAACAGCTAAGAAAAGATCTACAAGTACCTTGTGAATTATATGGTGGTGAAGAAAATATTCATTTCTATGCTCATGAAAATGATTTTAGTAGTTTAATATATACTCCTAATGTTTATATTGTAAAACTAAAAATTAAACGTAAAGTATATAAAGCAATAATTAAAGACATTCAATTTCACCCTGTTACAGATAAGATTTTACACATTGATTTTTATCAAGTATCGGATGATAAAAAAATAAATATTGCTATTCCTGTTAAATTACATGGTTTAGCTAAAGGTATTAAACAAGGTGGTAATTTGCAATTACAATTAAGAAAAATACTTGTAAAAGCAGTTGTTAAAGATTTGCCTGAGGTTCTTGATATTAATGTTGAGGACTTAGCTCTAGGTAAAACTATTAAAATTGGAGAACTTGTTTTTGATAAGCTTGAGTTATTAAATCCAAAGAACACTGTTGTGGTTTCTGTCAAAACAGCAAGAACTGCAGTAGAAGAAGAGCCTGAAGCAGAAGAAACAGCAGAAACAGCAGAAACAGCAGAAGCAGCAGAAGCTAAAGAAGAATCTACTGAAAAAAGCAAATAAATAAATTTGTTATAAATTGAAATATTTAATTGTCGGATTAGGAAATATTGGTAACGAATATTTTAATACGCGGCATAATATAGGTTTTAAAATATTGGATGCTTTGGCTGAAGCATCCAATATTTGTTTTAAGCAAGAACGTCATGCTTTTAGATGTGAATATAAATTTAAAGGCAGATTATTTATTTTAATTAAACCCACCACATACGTAAACCTTAGCGGTAAAGCCGTAAATTATTGGTTGCAAAAAGAAAAATTATCTGCTGAAAAATTATTAGTTATCTCTGATGACATTTCTCTACCTTTCGGGAAATTACGTGTAAAAGCTAAAGGCAGCGATGCTGGTCATAATGGATTAAAAAATATTACGGAAGTATTAGGACATCAAAATTATGCACGTTTGCGTTTTGGTGTTGGAAGCGATTTTAGAAGAGGTGAACAAGTTGATTATGTTTTAGGTCAATGGACTCCAGATGATGAGAAATTATTACCTGAGCGTTTGAAAATTACAACTGATGTTATTAAAAGTTTTGGAACAATAGGATTGCAACGAACAATGAATTTGTTTAATAATAAATAATAAAAAATTGTTAAATTGTTGTAAAATAACAATTTCAGATTTTATTAAATTTGTCCCGAATACTCTGGATTAATTATAATCGAAAGTAATATTTTTGTTCGTATTGTATATTGATAATTATTATATGGTTAAATTTCTTTCTAACAACAATTTAACAGTTTAGCCATTTAATCCCGAAGTTTCGGGATGAAATTTTAAATCAAAAATAAAGATTATTTTACTGAGTTCTGAATTTAATTCGCTATCGCTCGTTTGTAACGAGTGCCAGCTGGTGAGTTCAGATACTTCTAACCATGTAAAAATTTTACCGACGAAGCTTTAAAAGAAACCCACACTGTTTTATCTTCAAAAAAATCGTATTTTTTTAAAGTGTCGGCACTAATCAAAACAGAAATTAAAATTCCGATATCAACAATTATCTCAACACCAAACTTAGCAGGCAGAACATCAACAATAACGCCTTTATAGTTGTTCATAGCACTAATGTTTGGTTTACTGTTTGAAATAATAATGTTTTTATTTTTAATAATGACAAATCCTGTACCGTAATTGGCTTCGGTAAATAGATTTACAGTAACTTTATCGTTAATAACAGCTTTTTTTATATTGTCGTTTTCAACTATATGTATATCAGCTTTGAAAAAATTTTTTATTCCAGAAAAATTGGCAACAAATTTTGTTTTCGGATTTTTAAAAACTTGCTCAGGTGTGCCGGTTTGAACAATTTTACCATTATTTATAACGGCAACTTTATTAGATAGAAATATAGCCTCTTCATAATCGTGAGTTACATGTATTATTGTTTGTCCTTTTTTGTTTATTTTGCGTAATAAACCCCTTAAGTCGTTTTTAAGTTGAATGTCTAATGAAGAGAGCGGTTCATCGAGAAGTAAACACTCAGGATTTAAAGCAAGTGTTCGAGAAAGTGCAACACGTTGCAGCTCACCTCCTGACAGGGTAGTAGGTTTTCTGTCTAATAAATGAGATATACTCATTTCGTCGGCTAATTGTGAAATTTTATTTTGAATTTCTTTTTTTTCAAGCCCTCTGTTTTTTAATGGATATAATATATTTTCTTTTACAGTTAAGTGAGGAAATACAGCATAATCTTGGAATACAAGACCAACTTTTCGTTTTTGTATTTTTTCGTTAGTTATATCCTTATTATTAAGAATAATTTCACCCGAATCAGACTCCATTAATCCGGCTATCATCTCAAGTATTAAAGATTTTCCGGCTCCTGAAACTCCGAGAATAATAAAGTAATCACCTTTGTTAACGGAAAAGCTGATATTTTTAATATTAAAATTATCAAATTTTTTTGATATGTTTTTTACTTCAAGCATCCTTCCTGTTTTTTGATAGTAGTCGTAATAAAATAAAGAAAATTAAACAAACAGCAATAAATATTATTGATACGGGGCGTGCATATTTCAGACCAAAGGCACCAAAACGCTCATAAATTAATACAGGTGTTATCATTGGGTGATATGCAACAATAATTACGGCACCAAATTCACTCATTCCGCGAGCAAACATCATTATTAAACCTGAAATAATGTTTCGCCATGCAAGAGGTAACGAAATAGTGAGAAACACTCTGATAGGTGAAGCTCCAAGATTTAAAGCAGCTTTTTCAAGTCTTACGGGAACTGATGAGAAACCATCGCGGGCAGCGTTTAATAAAAATGGAATACTTACAAATGCCATTGCAAGAGAAATACCTATTGGATGACCTATGAGATTTAAACCAAAACATGAGGCTGTCTTACCAATTACTGAATCTCGTGAGATAAACCCTAAAATAGCAATACCTGCTGCCGAATGTGGTATTACAACAGGAATATCAATTATGCCTATTATCAATCGTTTTAAATAGAAGTTTTTTCTGGCAAGTAAATAAGATAGAGGAATTGCAAAAATTGAAAAAACAATTGTAGCTCCCATTGATGTAAATAGAGTTAGCCAAATACTGTTTTGTACTTCTGTGTCTTTGGTGGTTTCAAAAATCTCATTTGGTGAGCTTGCTATCAACATGCTGAAAAGAGGACCAACTATAAATAATAGTACCAGCCCCCCGAGAACAGCAAATATAAGATTTACAGGTTCGATTTTTTTCATCTGTTTGTTTATAACCAAAGTTTTTTTAGACATTTCATAGTCCGCCAGCCGGAGGACACGTGTCTGACTACTGGCGGATAAAATCTTCTAAAAGTACAAATAAAAAAATGTTTTTACCAGCTCTTTCGGATTTGTAATCCGAAAGTTAAAATAAACCTCTTCGTTCTTTCAAATTTGTAATCCTAAAGAGCGAAGTCCAGTAATTCAAACTTTAAACTTTAAACTTGAATCCCTAATACTTAATTGTTTTAAAATGTATTTCACTTAAAGCTTTTATAGCTCTATCAGACAATAAATCACCACTAGGGAATAATGAGAAACGACCGGCTTTTTCATAATTATTTTTGTCAATTAATAGAACTTCAGACTGGTCGTTACGGTTCATTACTTCGCTAAATGTGAAAGCTGCTCTATAACCGTCTTTTGCAGCTACAACAAACATTCCGTTTTGTAAGTTGCTTTTATTTATCTCAAAATTATTTTTTAAGATGTTTTTTAATTCACAGCCTATAAAATCGCTGGTGCTGTGAATACCTCTGCCTCTACCGTAAAATACTGTTGAATAAGTTTCTTGTTTTACATCTTTTGGTAATTGAGTTAATGTTTCAATCAAATTATTTTGCTTATAAATTTTTAAGTCTTTTGAAAAAAGTGGTTTTAGATTTTTTTGAATTTTAAATTTATCATCAAGACTTTTAACAATAATCTTAGTTGGATTTGAAATATTTCTTTCTGTAATAAGGTCAGTTCCGACAATTAATTTTGTTTCAGTAGGTAAAGGCCATAAATCTTTACTTTTTGAAGGCACAATGTGCATAACTTTAGTAGCAATAATTATCTGATATCGATTGGCAGGATAATAAAGCTCACCCCAGCTTAGCAAAACAGATTCTCCCTTGTCGTTTGAAATTTCAACATAAAGGTCAACTATTGGCGGGAATTTTTTTTGATTTGCTTTTTGAAGGATTCTTTCATTCAAAATGTCATAAATTGAATATCCATTGTAACGATATGCTCCAATAAATGATACTTTATTATCTTTTAGTTCAGTCTCTTTAACTATTACTGAACGTAAAGGTAATTTTGAAAATTATACTTTACCAGGGTTTGAGATTTCGCCTAATACTTCAATGTCATTACCAATTAAATCATGAGTTATTTCATTATCGTAAAAATCATTTGTAGCATCATTAGTATCAGCTTTAAATGTTGTTTCTTCTTTTGCTTTTTTTGTGTTTAAATTGTTTGTGCAAGAAGCTATGATAAAGCTAATTGCGACTGCGTAAAATAAGATTTTTTTCATTGTTTCTGTTTTTAAAATTAAAATTTATAAGATATTTGTCCGGTGATAAATCTACCAAGAGATTCGTTACCATGACTTTCAATATAAGTATGATCTGTTAAGTTTTGAACATTTACACTAGCAGTAAATGATTTATTAAATGTTTTCCAAAATTTAATGTCAACAGATGAATAAGCATCAATTTTACTAACATTTTTATCATCTGTCCATTGTTTATCGTAAAAATGATATGTAATATTCGTATTTATTATTTTATTTTTCCAAGTTATACCGCCTGTTGCCTGATTTTTAGGGACATATGTTAAATATTTATCTGTTAAATCAAAATCACCGGCAGTTGTATCAAAATCTGCAATTTGAGAATTGGCAAATGTGTAATTAGCAAAAATATTAAAGTTATCATTAATATTGTAAACAATATCTAATTCAGCCCCGGAAATATTTACTTTGCTGATATTTTGTTTTATTCTAACAGGTTTTAAGTGTCCACCCATCATTAATGAATCGCCTGTGCTAACATAATACATAAAATTATGTCCATTAGAATAGTAAACCGTAGGTGAAATTCTTATTTTATTAAGGATATGAATGTCGCTGCCAATTTCAAAATTATCAAGAGTCTCTGCTCCTAAATCAGGATTTGCTTTTTTAAAACCACCGGCAATAAATCCTGAACGGCAGAGGTCATCCAAAATTGCCGGACGAAATCCTCTTGAGTATGATATATAAGTTCTGAAATTTTTATTAAATAGGTATTGAGCTGAAATTTTAGGACTTATTGCTGACCATGTATATTCTTGCAAATTTTCGTTTACAAGACTTGTTAATATACTGGTTGCATTAGTTCCGTCGGTTATGTAATATGAACCGGCATAAAATTTAGCAAGATCATAACGTAATCCGGCAATAATTTTTGTTTTGTCGTTAAAAAGATTTATTTCATCTTGTATATAAAAAGCAAAAGTATTCATTTTGCCTTTGTTTGTTACAACATCGGTTGATGTTTGATAATTATCGTTTCCGTCAACGCTTCCGTGTTTAATATCAAATCCACCGGTTATTAAATTGTTATTTCCTATTTGATGTGAAGCGTTAAAAAGAGTTCCCATATCAATACGTTTAGAGCTTACATCGTAACATTGGTATGAAATTGCACCATTTTTTATTTTTATTGATTCGTTTAATTTATAAAATGGTTCATCTCTGTAATAAGCAATAGCGTTAATTTTTGTTTTTCCCAATTCACCATTATAATTTGTGCTTCCTGAATATGTTTTGTGTTGGAAGTTGCTACCGTCTTTATCATAAATTTTAACACCTGTACCACGTTGATCGTCGTAGTAATCTAATTTTAGTTCAATATTATTAAATTTATTAAAATCATATCCTAATTTGGTGCCGACAGCATATTCTTGTAAGTTTAATTTTATATCATTTGAATCTCTTTCACTTTCGGGAGTAGCATTATAGCCATCGCTTTGTCGATAAAAGCCGTTAACATCCCAATATAGACCGTGATTACTATCATCACCTTGTCTTCCTGAAATATTCATTTTTGTTCCAATAGTATTGTAAGTTCCATATTCAGAGCTTATTTGTCCGGCAAGTTTTTCAGTAGGTTTTTTAGATATAAAGTTGATAACGCCACCCATCGCATTGCTGCCATATAATGAAGAACCCGGTCCTTTTGTAACTTCTACTTTTGCAACTTGGTTTAAGTTCATTAAGTTCCAGTTTACCGAACCACCATCAGACTTATTAATTGGAACACCATCCATTAAAATTAAAACTCTTGATTGTTCGCTGCCACCGAGTCCTCTCATGCTTACAATTGCTTTGTGACTTAATATTCCCATTGAGCGGCTTATATAAGTTCCTGATATTGTTTTTAGTAAGTCGTCGGCACTTTCCATCGGGTTTGATTCAATTTTATTTGTTGATATCAGATAAACTCTTTGAGGTATATTTTCAATGTTTTGTTGTGTTTTAGTAGCTGTAATTACTACTTCTTTAGTTTCTATACTAGTTGCCTCTATTGAGAAATTTAAAGTATAAGTTTTATCTTCTGTAATATTTATAGTTTTACTTATTGTTTTATAACCCATAAAACTAACTTCAATATTATAAGTTCCTTGTTTTATGTTTTTAAATTTATAAAAGCCGTCTGCGTTTGTAATAGTTCCGTTATTATTTTCAATTATTACAACATTTGCACCAGTAAGAGTTTTGTTTGTTGAAGCATCGGTTATTCTGCCTGTAATTATTTGTGAAAATGACAGAACTGGCATAAATAATGTTAATAATAACAGTAATTTTTTTTTCATTTTTTTATTAATTAAAAGGTTAATTTTTTATTTTGGTCATGTTTTAATTTACATAACGCATGCAAACATATTCTTTAAATTTTTTATTTAATATGATAAATATCATTAAATTATTTCTTTTGGGGGAAAGATGAAATTAAAAATTTTATTATTTTTATTATAATATTTAGAGGTAGAGACAAGACAATACGCCTTGTCTCTACAATTTATTTCCTAAATTTTAGTTTGGTTAATCACATTATTTTTTTGCAAAATGTTTAAATTCTTTAGGTATTTTGTTGTAAGTACTTGTGTATGAAGGAATAACAGATGGTTGCCCATTTTCTTCCATAATTTTTATTCCTTTATCTTTACTTAATAAGAATTTAGCAAACGCCTCTGCAGCAGGTTTATTATTTGCATTTTTTAAAATTGTTACCCCATATACCATTGCTTCACCTTGATGTTTTATTTTTTCACCCGGAGTTTTTCCGTTTATTTCAACAGAAACAGTTGAATAATATTTGCCTAATTCAGGATTTTTAAGATTAATAGAATCGGGTAAAATTAAAAATCTTAAATGGTGCTGCTCAGCTACTGAGCGATAAAGATAAATGTAATCAATTGCATTAGCTTCGAGTAAACTTATCAAATCAACTTCTTTAGGTCGCATGTAGTTAAGGTCTTTTTTCAACAGTTTCTCAACAAGTCCGGTTTCTTTGTAATATTTTTCGGCAAGCTTTGAAGTTAATACGGCACGATACCCGCAAGGGTCGGAGTTAGGGTCTGATCTTCCATAAAAAACATCTTTTTTTAATAAAATTTTATACCAATTATCTTTGTTAATTTCATTTGCATAATGCGATTTTTCATTATATACAATTGCCATCTCATTACTTGCAAATTTTATGTTCCAATCAGCATAATCAGGTATTAGCATGTTATCAATTACTTTGTAATCGGCTGATGCCATAATATCGCAATCTTGTTTTAAATCAATAATTTTGCGTGCACACTTAACGCTCCCTGCCGGTTCTAAAACAACTTTTATATTTGGATATTCTTTGTTAAATTCTGTAGTAATTTCTTTAAAAGGAACTGATAAACTTCCTGCATGAAAAATTACTAATTTACCTGAAGGAGTATTGTCTTCTTTTTTTGCTTTATTATTTGTGTTATTACACGAAACAGACAATGTTAATACAAGTATTATAAAAATTATTTGTTTCGATTTTTTTAAAATTTGGTTCATGATTTTGTATTTTTTTATTCGATTGATAGATAATTATTTATCCCCAGTACTCGGGATAAATCTTTGATAGTCATTTGTTTCAACGCCTGCCCTGTGAAATGCGAAGCAATATTTCATAGGGTCATTTGTTTCACGTCATTTGGCTTTGCTGTCATTTGGCTTTGCTGTCATTTGGCTTCACGATTATTAATAACTATTTAATAACAATTTAATGACTATCAATGACTACTAATGACTATCAATGACTACTAATGACTATCAATGACTACTAATGACTATCAATGACTACTAATGACTATTAATGGCAATCAAAGACTATTAATGACTTTGACTCTTCCAGGTCTTTCAGACTCTGGAAGGTCTATCAATGACAAACATTAAACCTTAAACTTTGAACTTTGAACTTTCAGCTTTCAACTTCACCCATTTAGTTGGTTAAAGAATTTTTTTATTGTTTTATTTATTGTAATGTCAATTTCTTTGTGAAGTTCATCGTAGGCAGCAATGAGATTTTTTCCTTCTTTAGTAAGAATTGTTGTACCTCCTTTTTGTCCACCCCGATGTTTTTCTACTAAAGGAAATTCTAATACTTCTTCAGCTTTTTTTATGTTTCCCCAAGCTTTTCTGTAACTTATTCCTATTGTGTTGACAGCTGATTGTATAGAATTGCTTTTACCTATTTCTTTTAATAGATTTATTTTTCCGTCTCCTAAAATATTCTCTTCATCTTTAGAAACTAACCATATTTTGTATTTTAAGAAAACATTATAATATTTTTTTCCTTTTGAACCTGCCATAATTTTAAAATTCGTTATGTAAATACAAACATAACACAATATAAAATAAAAAGAAAATAAATATTATTTTCTTTTTATTGTGCAAAAATTATCTGTATAAACAGCGATAAGATGTATCTTCAGTAA
>JAUVJB010000309.1 GCA_030592465.1 Bacteroidota bacterium
AATTGTAGGAATAGTTTCAATAGGCGATGTTTTGAAAAATGTTTTAGAAAGTTCGGAAACCGAAACAAAACTTTTAAGAGAACATATTCAAAACCCTTTTGGAGTTCATATTTATAAACACGAATAATTTAACATGCTTATCTAATTACTTATTGGTTTCTATAATTAGTTTTACTGCCCGTATTATTTCAATACGGGCAGTTTTTATGACAATGTAAAACAGTTTGTTTTTATATTATCTTCTAATACAACAACAATACCGCAAGTTTAGCGAAGCGTAAATTGTGGGTTTATCTTCCACTACATAACCGCTCGTATGTTTGCAAACAAAAAAACAATAAGTTGTTTTATAATCCCTAACTTTTGAACTTGACCCATAATTACTTCTATTTTTAATGTGTTGGCAAATTTATATAGTGCCTGAAAGAAAACTCTAAACACACTGATTATTAACAATTTATAGTTAATAACTTTCTTGAAAATGTTTGATATTTTTTTGGTTATTTATTCAAAATGCTTATTTTTAACGAATTAATCATTTATCCGCCAGCTGGTGGATAAAATTGTGTTAAAATTAAAATTGATTGAATTATGAGGAAAAGATTCGAGCAACAAAAAATAGTATAAACTGCACATTATCATTACAAAAATTCATATATTTGTCAAAAAAATAAGTAGTTGTGAATAAAGAAAAATTAAAACATTCGTTTGAACAATTTAATAATAAAAAAATACTCATTATCGGCGATGTGATGATTGATGCTTACATGTGGGGCAATGTTGAAAGAATATCACCCGAAGCTCCGGTACCAATTGTGTCAATTGCAAATCGCGAAAAACGTCTCGGTGGTGCTGCCAATGTAGCCCTTAATGTAAGGGCACTTGGTGCTGAAGCTATTTTATGTGCAGTAATTGGTGATGACGATAACGGCAAAATTTTTCAACAATTACTTAAAAAACGAAACTTAACATCAAAAGGAATTTTAGTTAATAAAGAACGCAACACAACAATAAAAACAAGAATTATTTGCGACAACCAACATCTTTTAAGAGTTGACGAAGAAATTTGCGAACCTTTATCATTAACTCTTGAAAACAAATTTATTGAACATTTATCAAAATTAATTTCTAATGATAAGATTGACGCCCTAATTTTTGAAGATTATGATAAAGGTAATATTACTCATAGAATTATTGAGCATGTCGTTTCCCTAACAAACAAAAAAAATATACCGACACTCGTTGACCCTAAAAAACACAATTTTAACTTCTACAAAAACGTGAGTCTCTTTAAACCTAATTTTAAAGAAACAACCGAAGGTCTAAAAATTGATATAGATAAAAATAACATCGAATCAATTCACAAAGCAGCCCAAACTTTGCAAACAAAAATGAATATAAAAACCGTGTTAATCACACTTTCCGAACTCGGTATATTTATTTGTGAAGACGGCTCATACTATAATGCTCCTGCACAAATTAGAGATATTGTCGATGTTTCAGGTGCCGGCGACACAGTAATTAGCGTTGCAAGTTTATGTATGGCGTCAAACTTTGATGCTAAAAACATTGCTCAAATTTCAAATATTGCAGGTGGTATAGTTTGTGAAAAAATTGGAGTTGTGCCTATTGATAAAGAACAGCTTCTTAACGAATGCTTAAGTCTTTTTTAAAATACAAAACAACTTAATTTGTTAAAAATGTTAGTTGCCGATAATTTTATCAATGCCACAAACGATTATATTTATCTTTTAGAAAGAAAATATCCTCAAAAAGCAATCTTAAAACTTATTGGTGATAAATATTTATTATCCGGCATTGAACGAACAATTTTATTTCGCGGCATAACAACCCAAAACAAAATTGTTTCTCGCAGCACAAAACTTGCAACAGAAACCGAGCTTTATCATCAAACATTACATATAGATTGTTATAACACATTAATCACTATTGGCAGTTATCTTAACGGAAGCACTGTTTTCGTCGGAAACGATAATTTTTTAAGAGATGCTTCGGAAATACACGGAAAAATTTTCAGGACTGAACTTTATGAAAAGTCATTATCGCTGATTTTCTATTATCTTAAAACAATAAACATTTCAGAAGTCTTATTTTATTTAGACAAACCGGTTAGTTACAGTGGAAAACTTTGTCAAGATATTAATGATTTATTAACAAAAGAAAAAATTAATGGTAATGCACAAACATGTGAATCTCCTGATTTTATTCTAAAAAATGTTGATTATGGTTTCTGTTCAACCTCTGACTCAATAATAATAGACAACTCAAAGATTAAGATTTTTGACCTTTCACGAAAAACCATTGAATTTCACTTTAACCCCAATTTTTTAGATTTAACAATAATTAAAGTAACTAATCAGTGATAATTTTATAATTTTAACTTTACAAAAAAGCCACAGATTCACAGATTATATAAAACTGAAAATATCACAAGAATTATTTTTCAAATCTATCCTAATATTTGATAATTATTATCCATTTAAAATTTGTGAATCTGTGGCAATTATTAGTTTATATAACACTGATTAGTTACTAATTAAACAATCTGTATGTTCGTATATTTATCTAAAAACAATATATTGGAGATTAATTTCAGAACTCCTGACCTATCGTAATTTGTAATGTCGCAGAAATATATCTCTGTTTTTTTGTCTGTAATATAAAAAACAACCCCATCGTAAACATTTTGCATAGGTATTGATATACAATTTATTACCGTCAAGTTTGCGGTTTCAATGCGTCAAGTTTAGGGTCAGGAGTTCTGAAATTGGGTAAGTACA